>NZ_JBFUHZ010000017.1:0-81363 GCF_056402135.1 Rhodococcus sp. P4_C10
GTGCTCCGGGCGGGCGGGCCGCCACGCTCGGTTGCCCAGGCGTCGTGGGCGCAGCGCGCGGCCGGGCTGGTCCGGCAGCGGTTCGCGGCCGCGTCCGCCGCGGCGCTGCCACCCGACCCGGCGGGCCTGCTGCCCGGTCTGGTGGTCGGGGACACCTCGGCGCTTCCGACGGGCATACGCGACGACTTCACCGTCGCCGGGCTGACCCACCTGACCGCCGTCTCCGGGGCCAACATCTCGATTCTGATCGGCGCGGTGCTGCTGGTCCTGCGGGCGCTCGCGCTGGGACCGCGGACCTGCGTGGCGGTCGCGGCGATTGCGTTGGTGGCCTTCGTGATCGTGGCCCGGCCGTCGCCGAGCGTGCTCCGGGCCGCGGTGATGGGGGCGGTGGGTCTGCTGGCCCTGGTCACCGGCAGGCGCAAGCAGGCGATGCCCGCGCTCGGCGCCGCGGTGATCGTGTTGCTCGCCGTGGCGCCGGCGCTGGCGGTGGACTTCGGGTTCGCGTTGTCGGTGGCGGCGACCGCGGCGCTGGTGCTGCTCGCGCCCGGCTGGGCGCAGGGGCTGCGGTCGCGCGGCTGGCCCCGCGCGGTCGCCGAGGCGGTGGCGGTGGCGTCCGCCGCGCACGTGGTCACCGCCCCGATCGTCGCCGCGATGTCCGGCACGGTGAGCACGGTCGCGGTCCTGGCGAACCTCGCGGCGGCGCCGGTGGTCGCGTTCGTGACGGTGGTCGGCGCGCTCGCCGCCCTCGGCGCGGCGGCCTGGCCGCCGCTCGGCGAACTGGTGGCGCACGCCGCCGGCCCCCCGCTGTGGTGGCTGCTGTGGGTGGCCCGCCGCGCCGCCGCCGTCCCGGGCGCGACGGTGTCGGTGCCCTCGGGACCGGTGGGCGCCGCCGTCGCGGCCGCGGCGATGCTCGCCCTGTGGGCGGCGGTGCGGGCGCGCCGGGTCCGGTGGCTGGTGGCCGCGGCGGTGCTGGGTCTGGCGGCCGTGTGGGTGCCGGTCCGGGTGGTGTGGCCGGGCTGGCCGGTCGGCGACTGGGTGCTGGTGGCGTGCGACGTCGGGCAGGGAGACGCCCTGGTGCTGGCGGCCGGCGGCGGCGCCGCGGTGGTGGTCGACGCCGGCCCCGACCCCGGCCCCGTCGCCGGGTGCCTGGACCGGCTCGGGGTGCGGGAGGTGGCGGCGGTGGTCCTCACCCACCTGCACGCCGATCATGTGGCCGGACTGCCCGGCGTGCTGCGGGGCCGCCGGGTGCAGGAGCTGGTGCTCGGACCGATGCGGTTGCCGGAGTACCGGTTCCGTCAGGTCCGCGACCAGGCCGCGTCGGCCGGGGTGCCGGTGCGGACGGCCCGGGCGGGGGAGCAGCTGCGGGTGGGACGGCTGACAATGTGGGTGCTCGGGCCGACCCTGCCCGCGCCGCGGGACCCGGCGGACGGCGCCGACGCGGCGAACGACCAGTCCCTGGTGCTGTCGGTGGACACCGACGTGGGCCTGGTCCTGCTCACCGGGGACGTCGAGGCGGACGGCCAGCGGGACCTGCTGCGGGACGGCGCGCCGGTGCGCGCGGACGTCCTCAAGCTGCCGCACCACGGTTCGCGCACCACCACGCCGGAGTTCCTGCGCGCCGTCGGGGCGCGTCTGGTGCTGGTCTCGGTGGGCGCCGGCAACACCTTCGGGCACCCCAATCCCGGGGTGCTCGAGGAGATCCGGCGCTCGGGCGCGACGGTGGCGCGGACCGACCTCAGCGGCGACCTCGCGGTGAGCCGCTCGGGCGGCGGGGCCACTGCCGTCAGCCACCGTCGGCGTGGGACCATCGTCCGGTGAGTCAGAGCACCCCGCCCGCGCAGCTGCACCTGGTCCTCGGAGACGAGGAACTGCTGGTCGAACGAGCCGTCGCCGCCATCGTCGCGGGGGTGCGGGCCGGCTCCGCCAACGGTGACGACCTGCCGGTGACCCGGCTGCGCGCCGGCGACACCAGCGGCCCCGAGCTGGCCGAGCTGCTCAGCCCGTCCCTGTTCGCCGAGGACCGGGTGATCGTGCTCGAGTCCGCGGCCGAGGCGGGCAAGGACGCGGTCGCCCTGGTGCTCGACGCGGCCGCCGCGCCGCCCGAGGGATTCGTGCTGGTCATCCTGCACTCCGGCGGCGGCCGGGCCAAGGCCATGGTCGGCGCGCTGCAGAAGTCCGGGGCGGTGACGCACGAGTGCGCGAAGCTCAAGGCCGGTGAGCGCACCGACTTCGTCCGTGGCGAGTTCCGCGCCGCGGGGGTGCGGGCGTCACCGGAGGTGATCGAGGTGGTGCTCGACGCCGTCGGCTCCGACCTCCGGGAGCTGGCCGCCGCGTGCTCGCAGCTCGCGTCGGACACCGGCGGCGTGATCGACGCCGCCGCGGTGCAGCGGTACTACTCCGGCAAGGCCGAGGTCTCGGGTTTCGACGTCGCCGAGCTGGCCGTCACCGGGGACCGGGCGGCGGCGATGGAGTCGCTGCGCTGGGCGATGCTGCGCGGCGTCCCGCACGTCCTGCTCGCCGACGCCCTCGCGGACGCGGTGCACACGGTCGCCCGGGTGGCCTCCGCCGGGCGCGGCGATCCGTTCCGGATGGCGTCCGAGCTCGGCATGCCGCCGTGGAAGATCAAGAAGGCGCAGGCCCAGGCCCGCGGCTGGCGACCCGAGACCATCGGGGCGGCGCTCGGCGTGGTCGCGCAGCTCAACGCGGACGTCAAGGGTGCGGCCGCGGACGCCGACTACGCGGTCGAGTACGCGGTGGCACGAATCGTGGAGTTGCACAACTAGATCCGGATCACCGTCGGCGGCGAAGGAAGCGAGACGACATGACGGAGAGCGCCCCTGACCCTGCGCTCGACCGAGCCCTGGCGCTGGTCCGGCCGGCCGACCTCGCCGCGGGTGCGCGCACGGACGAGGGCTTCCTGGACCTGATCGGCGACCGAAAGGCGCCGCGCCCGACGGCCGCGCAACACGCCATGAACAACGGCTTCGTCGCCGCAATCTACGAAAACCTCTGGCGTCCGGTGGGTGCGGCCGCGATGGGCGTGGGTGGCCTGTCCGGGGAGTCGGAGCGGGAGCGGGCCGCAGCCGACCTCGCGCTCGGCGGCGAGCAGCGCGTCCTCGACGTGGCGTGCGGGCCGGGGAACTTCACCCACTTCTTCGGGACGCAGCTCACCGGCGACGGGATCGCGGTGGGCCTCGACATCTCCCGGCCGATGCTCGCGCAGGCGGTCCGTCGTAACCGCGGAGAGCGGGTCGCCTACGTGCGCGGTGACGCCCGGCACCTGCCCTTCGACGACGGCACCTTCGACGCGGTGTGCTGCTACGCCGCGCTGTACCTGGTTCCGGAACCGCTGACGATCGTCAACGAACTGATCCGGGTGCTTGCGCCGGGAGGCCGGATCGCGGTGATGACGAGCTACGGGCGCGGACGCGAACCGGTGCGCTCGGCGCTGTCACTGGTCGCCGGGACCCTCGGCGTCCGGATGTTCGACCGTGACACGCTGCCGGCGATCTTCCACGCCGCCGGTCTAACCGGCGTGCGTCAGCAGTTCCACGGCCTCGCGCAGTTCCTCGGTGCAGCCAAGCCGTAGACCCTGCGCGGCGGCACCTGACTGTGAGCGGCCATACCACCGTGAGCTGTCACACCCGACGAAGAAGAGACGCGAAAAGCCGCCCGGTCGAGTGACCGGGCGGCTTTTCGAGCCGTAACGCGAGTTACGTCAGAGCTTGTTGGCGGCCAGCGCGAGGGCCGACTTCTTGTTGGCAGCCTGGTTGGCGTGGATGACGCCCTTGCTGGCAGCCTTGTCGAGCTTGCGGCTCACGCTGAGGAGGAGGGCGCCAGCCTTTTCCTTGTCACCGGCGGCCGCGGCCTCGCGGAAGGAACGGATCGCGGTACGCAGCGAAGACTTCACCGACTGGTTGCGCAGTCGCTGACGCTCGTTGGTACGGATCCGCTTCACCTGGGACTTGATGTTGGCCACGCGTAAAATCCTGTCGTCTTTGCTGGTTTCTGTCAAAGAAGCTTCGGGCGCACACGGGCGCCGAACTTCGAGATTACCAGGCATGGTTGTCTGATCCCAAACCGGCGCGCGAACGCTGGCCGCGCAGCTGCGGTCCGGGTCATGGTTACGGGTCTGGGTGTGTCGCACGGTGTTCGGTACCGGCGACGCAATGACACAGTACCCGCTCGACCGGACCGGGCCCGCATTGCGTGTTGCCTGGGTGTGTGCCGACACGCTAGTTGATCTTGTTGTTCCGGTCACATGCCTCGCGTAACGTCCGCCGAGAAGTCTTCTGGCACATCCCGACCTCACACTCGAAGCAAAGGTGGCACATGTCTCCTACAGCGCAGGAGTTCGTCGAGAAGGAACCGATCTCCGATGCGAAGAAGTACATCGCAGAAGGCATCGGCACATTTGTCCTGGTATTCGCCTCGGTCGGAACCGCGGTGGTGGCCGGCCCCAAGGTCGGCAACCTCGGCGTGGCGCTGGCTTTCGGTCTCACCCTGCTCTTCCTGGTCTACGCGATCGGCCCGATCTCCGGTTGCCACGTCAACCCGGCCGTCACCTTCGGGCACTTCCTGCTGGGACGCCTGAGCGCGGCGAAGGCCGGCCTCTACGTGGTCGCCCAGGTGCTCGGCGGTCTGGTTGCCGGCGTGGTGCTGTACTCGGTGGCCCAGAGCCTGCCGTCCTACGACCGTGAGTCGATGGGGCTCGGCGCCAACGGCTGGGGCGCGCACAGCCCGTCCGCCATCAAGGGCCCGCTCGGCGGGGTGCTCGAGAACGGCTACGGCATGGCCGCGATGATCATCGTCGAGGTCCTGCTCACCGCGTTGCTGGTGTTCGTGGTGCTGGCGTCCACCGACCAGATCTCGGACGTGCCGCTGGCCGGCATCTCCATCGGCTTCACCCTGGCGGTGATCCACCTGATGTCGATCCCGATCGACAACACCTCCGTCAACCCGGCGCGGAGCATCGCGGTCGCGCCGTACCAGGTCGGTGCGGTCCCGCAGTTGTGGGCGTTCATCGTCTTCCCGCTGGTCGGCGGCGCACTCGGGGCGCTGGCCTACCGTGGACTGTTCGGTCGCTACGACCGGCTGCAGTCCTGATCTGCTGATGTCCTGATCTGAGGACACTCTCCGGTCGGAGGGCATCGTGGCGCGGTCCGACCGCGCGGCGGTGCCCTCCGGCCGTTTCGGGACCAGGTTGTTCGAGACGGGTGGCCTTCAGCTCCAGCTGTAGTCGGAGCGCAGTCGCGCGGCGACCTTGTCGAAGCGCTTGCGGTCGAGGACGGCCCCCTCGCGGCGGATGCCGGACTCCGGGACGTCGAGCACCCGGTCCAGGCGAACCCAGCTGGGCCGCCCGTCCTCGTCCCACGGCCCGGCGCCCAGGCCCAGCCAGTTCCGCTCGTCGCCGCGGCCGGCGTTCGAGGACAGCATCAACCCCAGCAGGGTGCCGCCGTCGCGCCCGACCACCAGCACCGGGCGGTCCTTGCCCTGGCTGGCGTCCTCCTCGTAGGCGACCCACGTCCACACCACCTCGCCCGGGTCGGCGCGGCCGTCGAGATCGGGGGAGTACTCGACGCGTCGGGCGCGGTGCGCGGTCGGCACCGTCGTCGACGCCACCGGCCGCCCGGGTGTCACCGTCCGGGTCGGGTTGGTGCCCTTGGGTTTCCCGGCCTCGCCGCGTCCGCCCAGCAGACCCGACTTCTGCAGCTCGGCCAGCAGTCGGGGGCCGTGCTGTCGCGCCAGGTTGCCGAGTTGTGTGCCGATCGCCTTCCAGCTCTGTGCCATGGGGTTCAACCTAACCGTGCGCACGGACGCCCCTCGGTGCGGCCATGACGTGCCGGCGCCTGCCGCTGATTCGTGAGGAGTCCGCGGGTTTCGCGGGAGATTGTCCGTTCAGAAAGGAGATGTGGGTTTCCCACCAGGTCGGTTCGGAATCAGTGGGTCCGGGGGTTCCTCGGCAGGTGGCGGCGGGGCCGCGGACCGCCGCCATCCATCCCCAGCTTTCGAGCATGGGCACTGGGTAACGCCGGAAAGTCCAGCAGGTCACCATCCTTCGATGGTCGATCGAAGCCGGCTTTCGTTGCTGTGGAGTAGGAAGTTCTCGCGGTAGAGGCGAAGCCGGGCGCCGTCGTCGGCCGCTCCGGTAACGTCCGGCGGCAACCGCGGGGAGGATTCCGGCATGGATGACGGGACTGTCAGTCCGACGCTGCCACTGGCCTACGACATCGCCTTCACCGCCGTCGCAGTCGTGTGGATCGCGTTGACGACCGCGGCACTGGTCTCGGTGTCCCGCTCCGAACCTGATCGCGCCGGGTCGAGATACTGGTGGTGTGCGGTTGTCGTTGTGCTGCCCTTTCTCGGCGCCCTGGCCTGGTTCCTGTTCGGTGCTCCGCGACGCCAGGGCGCTCGGCGGTAGGACGCCCTGGGCACAGCACTTCCGGCCGCCAGTTCGGCGCGCACCACCTCGGCCGCGTCGACCGTGCTGCGCAGCGACGCCTCCACCTCCCCGCGGATCTTCAAGCCGCGGTCGGGGTTGACCCGGGGTCGTTGCACCGGCCTTCGGTGCCGCGCGCGGCGAGGCCGCAGTCGTCGAGCACCTCACCGAACTCGTCCCGGATTCTCGCCGGGTTCCCTCTCGCGCCCGCCTGCCGGGTCGGTGAGGCACGTGCCTCGCTTTGGGGGGTGTCCCTATGTTCTGTGTCAAGCGGTTGCGACAGCGGGCTTCGTTGGGAGAAGAGGGCTGAAGTCGGCGTTGCGGCTTGACGAGGAGTGCACCAGTCACCCCGACCATCACGAACAACACGGCGACGGCCATCGCCCATTGGTCGACGACTGAGGTTCCAAACAAGATGGAGGCGAGGGTGCCAATGGCGGCGAGAGAACGCGTTCGTGACCGCCAAGAACGAGAGAAAGCCCGGATGCATCGCGCGTCTGTCGAAGAACTCTAACGATCGAGCGGTGCTTCGAGCGCGACGTGGGGTTCCCAGCGATAGCACCACGTGGACAGCGGTCGGCCAGATTCGTTGAGCTCGGGGCCCACCCTGGCATAGACCTCGTTCGCGGAGGTGGTGATTGTTGGCGGCAGGGGGATCGAAACGTCCTTGGAGTCGCCATGTTGCGGTCCGCCGTAGAGCCACACCGTGACGACAGTTCGAGCGGAACGTGACTGATCACTCACAGGCTTGATTGTATTGGGGGTCCTGGATCTGCCCGGACAAACCCGGAAATGCTCGCCGGATAGACGCTACTTGCTGCGATAGGCGGGCTACTTCGCGCACTCGCTGAACGCCTACGGCCGCACGGGGGTGTCCCCATGTTCGTTGTCAGGCGGCTGCGGCGACCGGCGTCTGGTAGAAGGTCTTGTTCAGCTCGGCGACACCACCCCCCGGATCATTCGAGAGACAGGGGAGCGAAGTCATACCGGGCCTGGCGACCGTGGCCCCGCGGTGCGGGACTAGGAAGAAGGTAACGGGGGCTTCGGGGCTCCTCATGGTCCCGCCGGCGGACCGGTTGCATCGCGAGGACAGCCCTTCTGTACGCCCCATGAATTGGCTGTCACCGCAGTTCACGGGCGGTGCCGTGGATCGGTGAGGTCGCGCCCGGTACCGTACATGACCGATACAGGTGGCCTGTTATGCGGGAGATTCCCGAATTCTGGGACGCTGTCCGGTGAACCCCGCAAACGCAAGGGTAATTTTCAGCGATGTTCTCAAAAGTCTTGGTTGCCAATCGCGGCGAGATCGCGATCCGCGCCTTCCGCGCCAGCTACGAGCTCGGCGCCGGAACTGTCGCAGTTTTCCCGTACGAGGACCGCAACTCGGTCCACCGTCTGAAGGCCGACGAGAGCTATCAGATCGGTGAGCAGGGGCACCCCGTCCGGGCGTACCTCTCGATCGACGAGATCGTCGCCGCGGCGAAGAAGTCGGGGGCCGACGCGATCTACCCCGGCTACGGCTTCCTGTCCGAGAACCCGGACCTCGCCGCCGCCTGCGCCGCGGAGGGCATCACCTTCGTGGGTCCCTCGGCCGAGGTCCTCGAACTGACCGGCAACAAGGCGCGCGCGATCGCGGCGGCCAAGGCCGCGGGTCTGCCGGTGCTCAACTCGTCCGAGCCCTCCGCCGATGTGGAGGAGCTGCTGGCCGCAGCCGAGAGCATGCAGTTCCCGCTGTTCGTCAAGGCCGTCGCCGGCGGCGGTGGCCGCGGCATGCGGCGGGTGGCCGAGCCGGCCCAGCTGCGTGAGTCGATCGAGGCCGCGGCCCGTGAGGCCGAGTCGGCCTTCGGCGACGCCACCGTCTTCCTCGAGCAGGCCGTCGTCGACCCGAGGCACATCGAGGTACAGATCCTCGCGGACGGCCAGGGCAACGTCATCCACCTCTTCGAGCGCGACTGCTCGGTGCAGCGGCGTCACCAGAAGGTGATCGAGCTCGCGCCCGCCCCGAACCTGTCCGCCGAGCTGCGCGCGAAGATCTGCGCCGACGCGGTGGCGTTCGCCAAGGAGATCAACTACTCCTGCGCCGGCACCGTCGAGTTCCTGCTCGACACCCGCGGCAACCACGTCTTCATCGAGATGAACCCGCGAATCCAGGTGGAGCACACCGTCACCGAGGAGGTGACGGACGTGGACCTGGTGCAGGCGCAGCTGCGGATCGCCTCCGGCGAGACCCTGGAAGACCTTGGGCTGAGCCAGGATTCGATCAAGCTTCGCGGTGCCGCGCTGCAGCTGCGGATCACCACTGAGGACCCGGCCAACGGATTCCGCCCCGACACCGGCCGGATCACCGCGTACCGCACCCCCGGCGGCGCGGGTGTCCGGCTCGACGGCGGCGCGAACCTGGGTGCCGAGGTCGGCGCGTACTTCGACTCGATGCTCGTCAAGCTGACCTGTCGCGGCCGCGACCTGCCCGCGGCGGTGGCCCGGGCGCGGCGCGCGGTCACCGAATTCCGGATCCGTGGCGTCGCCACCAACATCCCGTTCCTGCAGGCCGTCCTCGACGACCCGGACTTCAGGGCCGGCAAGGTCACCACCTCGTTCATCGAGGAGCGGCCGCAACTGCTCACCTCACGGGCGTCGGCGGACCGCGGAACCAAGATCCTCAGCTACCTCGCCGACGTGACGGTGAACAAGCCGCACGGCGAGCGTCCGACGACGGTGTACGCACGAGACAAGCTGCCCGCGATCGACCTCTCGACGCCGCCGCCCGCCGGCTCCAAGCAGCGCCTGATGCAGCTCGGCCCCGCGGGCTTCGCGGCGGCGCTGCGGGCGCAGGACGCGCTGGCCGTCACCGACACCACCTTCCGGGACGCGCACCAGTCGCTGCTGGCCACCCGGGTGCGCACCGGTGGCCTGCTCGACGTCGCCGGGCACGTCGCCCGGATGACCCCCGAACTGCTCTCCGTCGAGGCCTGGGGCGGCGCGACCTACGACGTCGCGCTGCGGTTCCTGCACGAGGATCCCTGGGAGCGGCTCGCGGCCCTGCGTGAGGCGATGCCGAACATCTGCCTGCAGATGCTGCTGCGCGGGCGCAACACCGTCGGCTACACGCCGTACCCGGAGACCGTCACCCGCGCCTTCGTCCGGGAGGCCACCGACACCGGCGTCGACATCTTCCGGATCTTCGACGCGCTCAACAACGTCGACCAGATGCGCCCGGCGATCGAGGCGGTCCGCGAGACCGGCACCGCGGTCGCCGAGGTCGCGCTGAGCTACACCGGCGACCTGTCGAACCCGAACGAGAACCTCTACACCCTCGACTACTACCTGAAGCTGGCCGAGCAGATCGTCGACGCCGGCGCCCACGTGCTGGCGATCAAGGACATGGCCGGACTGCTGCGCGCGCCCGCCGCGGCAACCCTGGTCACGGCGCTGCGAAGCAACTTCGACCTCCCGGTGCACGTGCACACCCACGACACCCCGGGCGGCCAGCTGGCCACCTACCTCGCGGCCTGGCAGGCCGGGGCGGACGCCGTCGACGGTGCGAGTGCGGCGATGGCGGGCACCACCAGCCAGCCGTCCCTGTCCGCGATCGTCGCGGCCACGGCCCACTCGTCGCGCGACACCGGTCTGGACCTGCAGGCCGTCTGCGATCTCGAGCCGTACTGGGAGGCCCTGCGAAAGGTGTACGCGCCGTTCGAGTCCGGGCTGCCGTCCCCGACCGGACGGGTGTACACCCACGAGATCCCCGGCGGTCAGCTCTCGAACCTGCGCCAGCAGGCGATCGCGCTCGGCCTCGGCAACCAGTTCGAGGAGGTGGAGGCGAAGTACGCCGCCGCGGACCGGATGCTCGGCCGGCTGGTGAAGGTCACCCCGTCCTCGAAGGTGGTCGGCGACCTCGCCCTGCACCTCGTCGGGTCGGGCGTCTCGACCGAGGACTTCGCGGAGAACCCCGCCGCCTACGACATCCCGGACTCGGTGATCGGCTTCCTGCGGGGCGAGCTCGGCCAGCCCGCCGGCGGATGGCCGGAGCCGTTCCGCACCAAGGCCCTCGCCGGCCGCGGCAGCGCCAAGCCGGAGACCGAACTGACCGAGGTGGACAAGGCCGGCCTCGACGGCACCTCGGACGAGCGCCGCAGCACCCTCAACCGGTTGCTGTTCCCCGGCCCGGCGCGGGAGTTCATCGCCCACCGGGAGAAGTACGGCGACACCTCGCAGCTGTCGGCCAACCAGTTCTTCTACGGCCTGCGCCGCGGCGAGGAGCACCGAGTCCAGCTCACCCCGGGTGTGGAACTGCTGATCGGGCTGGAGGCGATCTCCGAGCCGGACGAGCGCGGCATGCGCACGGTGATGTGCATCCTCAACGGCCAGTTGCGTCCGGTGTCGGTGCGCGACCGGTCGATCGCCAGCGAGGTGCCGGTCGCCGAGAAGGCGGACCGCGGCAACCCGGGCCACGTGGCCGCGCCGTTCGCGGGCGCCGTCACCCTCGTCGTCGCGGAGGGCCAGCACGTGGCCGCGGGCGACACCATCGCCACCATCGAGGCGATGAAGATGGAGGCCGCCATCACCGCGCCCCGGGGCGGATCCGTCACCCGGCTCGCCGTGGCGCCGGTGGCGCAGGTGGAGGGCGGCGACCTGCTGGCCGTCATCACGATCGGTGGGGAGGACAGCCCGCAGTGACTCGGATTGTCGCCGGCACCGCCGGCGGGCGTCGGCTGAAGGTGCCCACCCAGGGCACCCGGCCGACGTCGGAACGGGTACGCGAGGCCCTGTTCAGCGCGCTGGCGGCGCGGATCGACCTCGACGGCGCCAGCGTGCTCGACCTGTACGCCGGCTCGGGGGCGCTCGGACTCGAGGCGCTCTCGCGCGGCGCCGGGCACGTGCTGCTGGTCGAGACCAACGCCAAGGCCGCCGCCGTGGTGCGCGAGAACATCACCGCGCTGGGCCTGCCCGGCGCGGTGGTGCGCACCGCGCCGGCGTCCGCCGTGGTCGCGGGCCCACCCGACCGCGAGTACGACGTGGTGTTCCTCGACCCGCCGTACGCGGTGGGGGAGGACGAGGTGGCCGCGGTCCTCGCCGGGCTGGCGTCCGGCGGCTGGGTCGGCGAGGGCTCGCTGGTGGTGTTCGAGCGCGGCGTCCGGGCCCCGGAGACGGTGTGGCCGTCCGGATTCGAGACGGAGCGGGTCCGCAAGTACGGCGACACCCGGGTCGAGATCGCCTGTTACGGTCTGCAGTCATGAGCAGTGCGGTCTGCCCCGGTTCCTTCGACCCCGTCACCAACGGTCACCTCGACGTGATCGGCCGTGTCGCGGCGCAATTCGACGAGGTCATCGTCACGGTGATGATCAACAAGAACAAGCAGGGCATGTTCAGCATCGACGAACGGCTCGAGATGATGCGGGAGGCCACCGCCTACCTGCCCAACGTGCGGGTGGACTCGTGGCACGGGCTGCTGGTGGACTACGCGAAGGCCAACGGCGCCGGGACGATCGTCAAGGGCCTGCGGGGCGCCAACGACTTCGACTACGAGCTGCAGATGGCGCAGATGAACCACAAGCTGACCGGCGTCGACACGCTGTTCATCGCGACCAACCCGGTCTACAGCTACCTGTCCAGCTCGTTGGTCAAGGAGGTCGCGGCCTTCGGCGGCGACGTCGCCGACATGCTGCCGGAGAAGGTGCACGAGCGGCTGCTGGCGCGGCTGGCGGAGCGTGCCGCGCAGCGGTAGGTCTTCGACACACCGGGCGTGGCGTCGCGTCTGGGGGCGCGGCTACGGCAGACTGGTAGCCGTCACTGTCGCCGTCGGGAATTGGGGTTAGGCGTGTACCGGGTATTCGAGGCGCTCGACGAGCTCGTCGCGATCGTGGAAGAGGCGCGTGGGGTGCCGATGACGGCGGGCTGCGTCGTCCCGCGCGGCGACATGCTCGAACTCCTCGACGACGTGCGCGACGCCATCCCCGGGGAGCTCGACGACGCGCAGGACGTGCTCGACCACCGCGACAAGCTGGTCGGCGACGCCCGGACCAATGCGGAACAGACGGTCTCGTCCGCCAACGAGGAGGCCCACACCACGCTGGCCGACGCCCGCGCCGACGCGGACCGGATCCTCGCCGACGCCAAGGCCAAGGCGGACCGGATGGTCGCCGAGGCGCAGGCGCACGCCGAGCAGCTCGTCGGCGACGCCCGCGAGGAGGCGGACCGGACCGTCGCCGACGGCCAGCACGAGTACGACACCCTGACCTCGCGGGCCGCCGCGGAGGCGGAACGGATGATCGAGTCCGGCCGGTCCTCGCAGGAGCGGTCCGTCGCGGACGGTCGCGCGGAGCAGGAGCGCCTGGTCTCGGACACCGAGGTGGTCAAGGCGGCGCACGCCGAGTCCGCCCGGGTGATCGACGCGGCGCACGCCGAGTCCGACCGGCTCCGCGGGGACTGCGACCTGTACGTCGACACCAAGCTGGCGGAGTTCGAGGAGTTCCTCACCGGCACCGTCCGCTCGGTGGGCCGGGGCCGTCAGCAGCTGCGGACCGGGACCGGCATCCCGACCTACGACGAGCCCGACGAGCGCCCTTCCGAGCGTCGCCGGTAGCCGCCCGGCCGGACACGATTTCCCCTGCAGGCGCCCCATCGCGTACCGTTGAGTGGTTGCCCATTCCGGTTGGTTAGACGACGAAAGAGTGTTGCGTGTCCTCCCACAGTTCCGGCTCGCCCCGTCTGCACGACGGCGGTTTCGTGTTGGACGTCCGCTCTCTCGGCCGTCGGCCGGGGTCGACGCGGACGTTGACCAGGTCGGTGCCCGCCAAGTCCCGGATCGGCCTCGACCTCGTCGCGGTCCCGGTCGGTGCCGAGGTGGAACTGGACGTGCGCCTCGAGGCCGTCTCCGAGGGCGTGCTGGTCACCGGCACCGTCCGGGCGGACACCGAAGGCGAGTGCTCGCGGTGCCTCGAGCCGTTCACCGGTGAGCTCGACATCTACCTCACGGAGCTGTTCGCCTACCCGAACAGCGCCACCGAGGAGACGACGGAAGAGGACGAGGTGTACCGGATCGTCGACGACCTCGTCGACTTGGAGCCGGCCATCGTCAACGCCGCCGGACTAGAACTTCCGCTGCAGCCATTGTGCAGCGAAGACTGCCAGGGTTTGTGCCCCGAATGTGGGGTCCGCCTGGCGATTGCAGAATCAGGGCATGGGCATGAGATACTGGATCCTCGCTGGGCTGCCCTCGCGGGGAAAGTCGACGCTGATGCAGCATCCCAGTCCAGCAAGAGTCGAGTGAACACCGAAGCCGAGGAGAAGTAGAAGTGGCTGTCCCCAAGCGCAGAATGTCGCGGTCCAACACCCGGTCGCGTCGCAGCCAGTGGAAGGCCACCGCGCCGACCCTCATCACGTGCGCAAACCGCAGCTGCGGTGAGAAGACCCTGCCGCACATCGCGTGCCCGGCCTGTGGAACCTACAAGGGTCGTCAGGTCACCGCTGCGGTCTAGTCGCGCAGTGACGAGCAGTACGAGCAAGAGTGCTCCCGCCGGCGGCGAGGAGGGGAAACATGCATCCCTCCTCGCCGCTCTTGGCGTTGTCCTGGAAGAACCGCTGCTGACGCTGTCGTTGACGCATCGCTCGTACGCGTACGAGAACGGTGGGTTGCCGACCAACGAACGGCTCGAGTTCCTCGGTGACTCGGTGTTGGGCCTGACCATCACCGAGAACCTCTACGTCTCCCACCCGGACAAGTCCGAGGGAGAGCTGGCGAAGATTCGCGCCAGCATTGTGAACATGCACGCACTCGCGGAGGTCGCGCGGGAGTTGGGCGACGGTGGCCTCGGCGCGCACCTGCTGCTCGGCAAGGGCGAGGAGATGACCGGTGGGCGGGACAAGCCCAGCATCCTCGCCGACGGAATGGAGTCGCTGCTCGGTGCGGTGCACCTGCAGCACGGCATCGACGTTGCGCGCAGCGTGGTGCTGAACCTGTTCGCCGGACTGCTCGAGCGGGCGCCGAAGCTCGGTGCCGGTCTCGACTGGAAGACCAGCCTGCAGGAGATCACGGCGGAGCGGGGACACGGAGTGCCCGCCTACGAGATCACCGCGACCGGACCCGATCACGACAAGGAGTTCACCGCCACCGTGATGATCGCGGGTGCGGCACTGGGCGTCGGGGTCGGCCGGTCCAAGAAGGAAGCCGAACAGAAGGCTGCCGCGCTCGCCTGGCAGGCCCTCTCTGACAGCGACCCCAAGCCCGGCGACGCGGGCACCGGCGACTAGCTCGTGCCCGAACTGCCCGAGGTCGAGGTGGTCCGGCGCGGGCTCGACACACACGTCGTCGGTTCCCGCATCGACGCCGTCGAGGTGCTGCACCCCCGCGCGGTCCGACGGCACCTGCTCGGCGGCGCCGACCTGTCCGCCCAACTCGCGGGCCTGTCGGTCGCCGCGGCGCGGCGTCGAGGCAAGTACCTCTGGCTCGAACTCGCGCCCGGCGACCTCGCCGTGGTGGTGCACCTCGGGATGAGCGGGCAGATGCTGGTGCAGCCGCCGGCCGCGCCCCGCGAGAAGCACCTGCGCATCCTGGCGGACCTGGACAGCGGGTCGCAGTTGCGGTTCGTGGACCAGCGCACCTTCGGCGGCTGGGCGTTGGCGCCGATCGTCGAGGTGGACGGGACGGCCCTGCCCGAACCGGTGGCCCACATCGCCCGCGACCCGCTGGACCCGTTGTTCGACGCGGAGTCGGTCGTTGCCGCGATCCGGGCGAAGGGATCCGAGATCAAACGGGTGATCCTGGACCAGACGTTGCTCTCCGGGGTGGGCAACATCTATGCCGACGAAGCGTTGTGGCGCAGCAGGATCCACGGCAATCGCCCCGCGGACCGGTTGACCCGTCCACAGTTGCGGCTGCTGCTGGACTCGGTCACCGAGGTGATGAGTGAGGCGCTGGCCCAGGGCGGCACCTCGTTCGACGCGTTGTACGTCAACGTCAACGGTGAGTCCGGCTACTTCGACCGGTCGCTGTCCGCCTACGGCCGCGAGGACCGGCCCTGCCCGCGGTGCGGTGCCCCGATCCGGCGCGAGAAGTTCATGAATCGGTCGTCGTACAGCTGCCCGAAGTGTCAGCCGCGACCGCGAGGGCGATAGCGGTCCTCGTCGAGTCTCCCGGAGGCGGTCCCGGCGTACCGTGAGGATCGGGGGCCGTGAGATGAGGGTGGCGATTGGATGCCGGCCGCCGTTCGGAGCCAAGTCGGGAACCTGCCGCTCGAGCTGACCAGTTTCGTCGGTCGTCGCCGCGAGGTGTCCGAGGTGAAGCGACTGTTCTCCCGCTCGCGTCTGGTGACGTTGACCGGGATCGGTGGCGTCGGAAAGACCCGGCTTGCCCTGCGTGTGGCCGAGGATTCCCGCCGTGCGTTCGAGGACGGGGTGTGGTTCGTCGAGCTCGGCGAACTGCAGGATCCGGAGCTGCTGGCGGACACCGTGGTGGCCGCGCTCGGGCTGCGGGAGCAGTCCGCCAACCCGCCGCGAGCCCTCTTGGAGGACTACCTCGTCGGCCGTCGTCTGCTGATGGTGCTGGACAACTGCGAGCACCTGGTCGGGGCGGTCGCGGTGCTGGCGGCAGCGCTGCTGACGACCTGCCCGGAGTTGTCCATTCTGACGACCAGCCGGGAGCCGCTCGGCGTCGGCGGTGAGGCCACCTTGCGGGTTCGGCCGCTGACGGTCCCGGACCCGGAACAGCCGTCGTCGTTGGAGGGCCTGCCTCGCTACGACGCGGTGACCCTGTTCGTCGAACGGGCGGGCACCGCGGTGCCCGGATTCGGCCTCACCGAGGAGAACCAGCTCACCGTGACCCGGATCTGTCAACGGCTCGACGGCCTGCCGTTGCCGATCGAACTCGCGGCGGCGCGGTTGCGGGCGATGTCCGTGCATCAGCTCCTGCAGCGGCTGACGGATCGGTTGCGGCTGCTGACCACGGGCAGTCGGGGTGCGCCACTGCGGCAGCAGACGCTGCGGCTGTCCATCGACTGGAGCCACGAACTGTGCACGCCGCGGGAGCGGGAGCTGTGGAGCCGCCTCGCGGTGTTCGCCGGCAGCTTCGAACTCGATGCGGCCGAAGGCATCTGCGCCGGGGACCAGGTGCCGGACGACCTCGTGGACGTCGTGGCTTCACTGGTCGACAAGTCGATCCTGATCCGTGAAGAGGCCGGGACCGTGGTGCGCTACCGCCTGCTGGAGACACTCCGCGACTACGGTCGCGAAAAGCTGCAGGAGACCGGCGACTACGCGGTCCGGCGCCGTCGGCACCGGGACTGGTACGAGCAGCTGGTGCGGCGCGCGAAGGACGAGTGGATCGGGCCCCGGCAGCTGGACTGGATCGCACGCCTCAAGCGGGAGCAACCGAACATGCGGGACGCGTTGATGTTCTGCCTCACCGAGCCCGGCGAAGGGGACAGCGGCCTGCGTATTGCCGTCGCGCTGTACCCCTTCTGGCTCTCCCGCGGTCTGCTCAGCGAGGGCAGGCACTGGTTGGACCGGGCGCTTGCCGATCGGGGCGGGCAACCGACCGCGACACGGGTGGAGGCGTTGTGCGACGACACCGTGCTGGCCGTGATGCAGGGCGACATCAGGGCGGGGCGCGCACTGACGGATCAGGGGCGTGCCATCGCCGAGCGGGTCGGGGACGAAACGACGACGGCGCTCGTCGACTCTGCCAGTGGGTATCTGGCCATCTTTGCCGGCGACCTGCCTCGTGCGGTGCTGTCCCTCGAGGCCGCGCTCGAGGTGTTCAGCGCCAGGGACGACCCGCTGCGACGTGTCGCGAGCCTGCTCGGTGTCGCGCTCGCCTCCGGGCTGCGCGGGGACACCCGGCGGGCGGTGGTCTGCCAGGAGGAGATCCTCGCGCTCACCGACTCTCGCGGTGAATCGATGTTCCGGGCCTACGCGCTGTGCTCACTCGGCCTGGCGGTGTGGCAGCAGGGTGATCCGGTCCGGGGGACCGAGCTGCTCGAGGAGGGGCTGCGGCTCACTCGCCTCATGGACGATTCGCTCACCGCCGCGACGTGTCTCGAGTCCCTGGCCTGGATCGCCGCCGAGCATCACGAGTCCGAGCGAGCCGCCGTGCTGATGGGTGCGGCCGAGTCGGTGGGGAGGGCGTCGGGAATCAAGACCGTCGTCATCCCCGGTCTGGTCGGCTACCAGAAGCGGCGCCGGACGCAGGCCCGTGCCGCGCTCGGGCCGCGGGGGTTCGCGGCCGCGCTGCGCCGCGGCCGCGAGCTCACATTCGACGACGCCGTGGCCTACGCCCTGGACGAGCACCCGCCGGCCGTGCCTCCGCCTGCGGCGGCAGTTCGACTCACGAAGCGAGAACAGCAGGTCTCCGAGCTGGTCGCACAGGGGCTGACCAACAAGGCGATCGCCGAGGCGCTGGTGATCTCGCAGCGCACGGCGCAGGGCCACGTGGAGCACGTTCTCGCCAAGCTCGGGTTCACCTCCCGCGCGCAGATCGCCGCCTGGTTCGTCGAGCAGGCCGGAGGGCCACGGACCTGACCGACCCGCCCGCGTAAAGATCGCATCAACGCGCCAGGTCACGGCGTCAGTGAGCCGTAAGGAAGTCCCCGACGGGTCGGTATCGGGAGCACTGTGCACTGTGGCCCGCCGATGGACGGCGGCAGTGAACTGTGTCGAAGAGGATGCGTGATGGCTGATCTGGCCTACGTGGTACTGATCGTCGGTGGCTTCAGCGCGTGCGCGCTGGTGCTGCGCGGACTGCAGGGCAGCGCCCTGAAGAGCGCCGGCCCGAAGAGCCGTGGTCTCGGGAGCAGGGGGAACCGTTGACCGCCGCCGGGACCCTCAGCGTGGTGCTGGTCGTTCTCGCGGCCGCGCTCGTGGTCTACCTGCTCGTCGCACTTCTCGATCCCGAGAGGTTCTGACACATGAATCCCGCACTCGCGGCGGGGCTGCAGATCGCGCTGGTACTCGCCGTACTCGCGATCTTGTACGTCCCCGTCGGTGACTACATGGCGAAGGTCTACACGACCGACACCGACCTGCGTTCCGGGGACCTTCGGGTGGAGAAGGTGCTCTACCGACTCTGCCGCATCAACGCGCGCACCGAACAGACCTGGTACGGCTACGCGGCCAGCCTGCTCGGCTTCTCCGCCGCCGGGGTCCTGTTCCTCTATCTGCTGCAACGCATCCAGGGGGTGCTGCCGCTCGGCGGCGAACTGTCCGGGGTGAGCCCGGCGGTCGCGTTCAACACCGCGGTCTCGTTCGTCACCAACACCAACTGGCAGTCGTACACGCCCGAGACCACGATGAGCCACCTCACCCAGGCACTCGGCCTGGCCGTGCAGAACTTCGTATCCGCGGCCGTGGGCATGGCCGTCGCGGTGGCGCTGATCCGCGGCTTCGTGCGGGTCTCCCGTGGCGGTGAGGTCGGCAACTTCTGGGTGGACCTGACCCGCGGCACGCTCCGGATCCTGCTGCCGTTCGCGTTCGTCATCGCGCTGATCCTGTTGAGCCAGGGCGTGATCCAGTCGTTCCACAGCGGGTTCTCATCCACCGGCCTCGACGGCAGCTCGGTCACCAACGCCCTCGCACCGGTGGCCTCCCAGGAGGCGATCAAGGAACTCGGCACCAACGGCGGCGGCATCCTCGCGGCCAACTCGGCGCACCCGTTCGAGAACCCGACACCGCTGTCCAACGTCGTGGAGATCATCGCGATCCTGCTGATCCCGGTCAGCCTGACCCGCACCTTCGGCACCATGGTCGGAAACCGGAAGCAGGGCCTGACCGTGCTCGCGGTGATGGGGGTCCTGTGGGGTTCGCTGCTCGCCGTCACCCTCGCCGCGGAGTCCGGTCAGCGCGGCGTCGCCGCCACAGCGGCCGGCGCCATGATGGAGGGCAAGGAGGTCCGATTCGGGATCCCCGGGTCCGTGCTGTTCGCGGTGAGCACCACCGGCACCTCGACGGGCGCCGTGAACGCGGCACACGACAGCTTCTCGCCGCTCGGTGGCGGAGCCCTGATCCTCAACATGCTGCTCGGCGAGATCGCGCCCGGCGGCGTCGGGACCGGCCTCTACGGCATCCTGGTCCTCGCGGTGGTCGCGGTGTTCGTGGGCGGGCTGCTCGTCGGACGGACTCCCGAGTTCCTCGGCAAGAAGCTCGGCAAACGGGAGATCACGCTGGCCGCACTGTCGGTGCTGGTGATGCCGGCGCTGGTGCTGATCGGCACCGGAATCACCGTGATCCTGTCCGCCACCACCGGATTCCTCGGCAACAGCGGCCCGACGGGCAGCCCCGGGTCCATCCACGGCTTCAGCGAGGTGCTCTACGCCTACGCCTCGGCCTCGAACAACAACGGCAGCGCCTTCGGCGGGCTGACCGTCACCAGCGACTGGTTCCAGGCCTCACTCGGCCTCTGCATGCTCTTCGGTCGGTTCCTGCCGATCGTCTTCGTGCTCGCCCTCGCCGGATCGCTGGCGTCGCAGAAGAAGTCGACACCCGGCGCCGGCACCCTGCCGACCGCCGGCCCGATGTTCGCCGGACTGCTCACCGGCACCGCGGTTCTCGTCGCGGCGCTGACCTTCTTCCCGGCCCTCGCGCTGGGCCCGATCGCGGAGGCACTGCAATGAGTGCGCACACCACCCTCGCCGACCCGCGCGACGCGGTCGCGGCACCCGACCCGGTCGACGACCACGGGCACGGCCCGCGGCCGGTCAAGGCCGGAATCTTCAGTCCCAGACAGTTGTGGACCGCCCTGCCGGGCGCCTGCCGCAAGCTCACCCCACGGCACCAGGCTCGCAACCCGGTGATGTTCGTCGTGTTCGTCGGATCGGTGGTCACCACGGTGATGGCGGCGGTGGATCCGTCGCTGTTCGCGTGGCTGGTCGCGGCATGGCTCTGGTTCACCGTGCTGTTCGCGAACCTCGCCGAGTCGGTGGCCGAGGGCCGCGGCAAGGCGCAGGCCGCCAGCCTGCGGAAGGTGAAGCAGGACACCGTCGCCCATCGGATCACCGACAGCGGGTCGGTCGAGTCGGTGCCCGGGACCGAACTGGTCGTCGGTGACCGCGTCGTGGTGGTGGCCGGCGAGGTGATCCCCGGCGACGGCGACGTCGTCGAGGGCATCGCGACCGTGGACGAGTCGGCCATCACCGGCGAGTCCGCGCCGGTCGTCCGGGAGTCCGGCGGCGACCGGTGTGCCGTCACCGGCGGCACCATCGTGCTCTCCGACCGGATCGTCGTCCAGGTCACCGCCGCACCCGGGCAGTCGTTCGTGGACCGGATGATCGCCCTCGTCGAGGGCGCCTCCCGGCAGAAGACGCCCAACGAGATCGCCCTGAACATCCTGCTCGCGTCGTTGACCGTGATCTTCCTGCTTGCCGTGGTCGCGGTGGGTCCGATGGGGCTCTACGCCGGCCAGGAACAGGACCCGGTCAAGCTGATCGCGCTGCTGGTCTGCCTGATCCCGACCACGATCGGCGCGCTGCTCTCCGCAATCGGCATCGCCGGCATGGACCGGCTGGTGCAGCGCAACGTCCTCGCCATGTCCGGCCGGGCGGTCGAGGCCGCAGGTGACATCGACACCCTGCTGATGGACAAGACCGGCACCATCACGTTCGGCAACCGGCAGGCGACCGCGCTGCACCCGGCGCCGGGAGTGAGTGCGACCGAGCTCGCCGCCGCGGCGCGGCTCTCCAGCCTGGCCGACGGCACCCCCGAGGGCCGCAGCATCGTCGAACTCGTTGCCCGCGACTTCGGTCTCGCCACCGAGCCGAGCGAGGCGGAGAAGGCCGCCGAGTTCGTGCCCTTCACCGCGCAGACACGGATGAGCGGCCTGGACATGGCGGGCGAGCGGATCCGCAAGGGCGCCACCGACTCGGTGCTCAACTGGGTCCGGGTCGCCGGCGGCGTGGCGGATCCGGCGGTCGGTGCCGCGGTCGACGAGATCGCGCACGGCGGCGGCACCCCGCTGGTGGTGGCGGTCGACGGTCGGGACGGCGCGCGGGTACTGGGCGTCATCGCGCTCTCCGACGTGGTCAAGCCGGGCATCGCCGAGCGGTTCGCCGAGCTGCGGGCCATGGGCATCCGCACCGTGATGATCACCGGCGACAACCCGTTGACCGCCAAGGCGATCGCGGCCGAGGCCGGCGTCGACGACTTCATGGCCGAGGCCACCCCGGAGGACAAGCTCGAGCTGATCCGGAAGGAACAGGAGGGTGGCCGGCTGGTCGCTATGACCGGGGACGGCACCAACGACGCCCCCGCGCTGGCGCAGGCGGACGTCGGCGTCGCGATGAACACCGGGACGTCGGCGGCCAAGGAGGCCGGCAACATGGTGGACCTGGACTCCGACCCCACCAAGCTGATCGAGGTGGTGGAGATCGGCAAGCAGTTGCTGATCACCCGCGGGGCGCTGACCACCTTCTCGCTGGCCAACGACCTGGCCAAGTACTTCGCGATCCTGCCCGCGCTGTTCAGCGGGATCTACCCGCAGCTCGACGCCCTGAACATCATGCGGCTGGCGACGCCGCAGTCCGCGATCGTGTCCGCGGTGATCTTCAACGCACTGGTGATCGTCGCGCTGATCCCGTTGGCGCTCAAGGGCGTCCGGTACCGGCCGTCCACGGCGTCGGCGCTGCTGGGACGGAACCTGCTGATCTACGGACTGGGCGGGATCGTCACGCCCTTCGTCGGCATCTGGCTGATCGACCTCGTTGTTCGACTTGTCCCCGGGATTGGGTGAGCTGTAATGCGATTCACTATCGGAATGCTCCGGCAGGTGTGGGCGGGACTGCTGGTGCTGCTGGCGCTGACCGCGTTCGTCGGGGTGCTGTACCCCGCGGCGGTGTGGGGCATCGGCCGGCTCGGCGCGGGGTCCGCAGAGGGCTCGGCGCTGCGCGACGCCAACGGCTGCGTCGTCGGCAGCTCACTGGTGGGCGTGGACCCGCAGGTGCCGGCCGGCGCCCCGGACCCGTTCTTCCACAACCGGGTGACCGGTTCGGTGGCCGACGAGGACGCCTTCGCGCCCGGCGACCCGGCGGCGGCCCTGCCGACCAACCAGGGCCCGAGCTCGGAGCTGCTGGCGTCGTTCGTCGACCAGCGTCGCGCGGAGATCGCCGCCCGCGAGTCGGTGCCGCCGTCGTCCGTCCCGGTCGACGCGGTGACGGGCTCCGGCTCCGGGATCGACCCGGACATCAGCCCCGAGTACGCGCAGCTGCAGGTACGCCGCGTGGCGGTGGTCAACGCGATGTCCGAGGACGCGGTTCGCCGGCTCGTCGACGAGCACACCGAGGGCCGCCAGTTCGGGGTGCTGGGGTCGCCGCGGGTCAACGTGCTCGAGCTGAACCTCGCGCTCGGTCTCACGGCACCTTCGTGCGGCGGGTCGCCGGCGGGTGGATGATGTCCGGGTGAGTGGCACGGAGCGCGGGGGCGAACGCGGGCGCGGGGAACTGCGTATCTACCTGGGCGCGGCGCCCGGCGTCGGCAAGACCTTTGCGATGCTGGGCGAGGCGCACCGGCGCCGGGAACGGGGCACCGATGTGGTCGCGGCCGTGGTGGAGACCCACGGCGTCGCAACGAGAAGCGTTGGCAGGATGTCGAACAGCTCCTCGCCGCCGGCATCGACGTGCTGACCACGCTGAACGTCCAGCACCTCGAGAGCCTGAACGACGTGGTCGAGCAGATCACCGGGGTCGTCCAGCAGGAGACGGTGCCGGACGAGGTGGTGCGCGCGGCCACCCAGGTCGAGCTCGTGGACATCACGCCGGAGGCGCTGCGCCGCAGGCTTTCCCACGGCAACATCTACGCCGCCGAGAAGGTCGACGCCGCGCTGAGCAACTACTTCCGGCGCGGCAACCTCACCGCACTGCGGGAGATTGCGCTGCTGTGGGTGGCCGACCAGGTCGACGCGGCGCTGGCGAAGTACCGGGCGGAGAACGAGATCACCGACACCTGGGAGGCCAGGGAGCGGGTGGTCGTGGCGGTGACCGGCGGACCCGAATCGGAGACGCTGGTGCGGCGCGCCAGCCGGATCGCGTCGCGGTCGAGTGCGGAGCTGATCGTCGTGCACGTGGTGCGCGGCGACGGCCTCGCCGGCGTGTCCGCGCCGGAGATGGGGAAGGTGCGCAAGCTCGCCGCGAGCATCGGCGCGAGCCTGCACAGCGTGGTCGGGGACGACGTCCCGTCGACGCTGCTCGAGTTCGCCCGGGCATCCAACGCCACCCAGCTGGTCCTGGGGACGTCGAGACGCTCGCGGTGGGCGCGGATCTTCGACGAGGGCATCGGCGCCGCCGTCGTGCAGCAGTCGGGTTCGATCGACGTGCACATGGTCACCCACGGCGAGTCGAGCAGGCCCCGCCGGTGGCTGCCGACCGGTTCGCCGCCGCGCCGGCTGCTCGCCTGGATCGCGGCGGTGCTGGTCCCGTCCGTGGCGGCGCTGATCATGTGGCTGGTCAACAACAGGTTCGACGTCGGCGGGGAGAGCGCGCTCTTCTTCATCGTGGTGCTGCTCGTCGCGTTGCTCGGCGGCGTGGCGCCGGCCGCGCTGTCCGCGCTGATCTCGGGCCTGCTGCTCAACTACTTCTTCACCCCGCCGGTGCGGAGCTTCACCATCGCCGAGCCGGACAACTTCATCACCACGGTCGTTCTCCTGGTGATCGCCGTCGCGGTGGCGGTGCTCGTCGACGCGGCGGCGGAACGGGCGCGGGAGGCGCGCCGTGCCTCGCAGGAAGCGGAGCTGCTGGCCCTGTTCGCCGGCTCGGTGCTCCGCGGTGCGGACCTGCAGGCCCTGCTGGAGAAGGTGAGCGAGACGTACGGACAGCGGTCCGTGAGCATGATCCGCCGCGGGTTCGGCGTGGTGAGCTCGGTGGGTGCGGAGGCGCCGTCGTCGGTTGAGGACGCGGACACCGTCTGCGAGGTGAACGACGGGGAATACGCACTGGCGCTGCGCGGCGACGAGCTGCACGCCCGCGATCGACGGGTGCTGCTCGCGGTCGCCAACCAGGCGGTCGGGTTGATCCGGCAGCGCGAGCTGGCCGAGGAGGCCAGTCAGGCGCAGGCGCTGGCCGAGGCCGACCGGCTGCGGCGCTCGCTGCTCTCCGCGGTCAGCCACGACCTGCGGACCCCGCTGGCCGCGGTCAAGGCCGCGGTGTCGAGCCTGCGCAGCGACGACGTGGAGTTCTCGCCCGAGGACACGGCCGAACTGCTGGCCACGGTGGAGGAGTCGACGGACCAGCTGACCAACCTGGTCGGCAACCTGCTCGACTCGTCGCGACTGGCGGCGGGGGTGATCCGGCCGACGCTGCGGCCGGTCTACCTCGAGGAGGTGGTGCACCGGGCGCTGGTCGGCGTCGGCGTCGGGACCCCCGGGTTCGGACGGGCCGGTCGCGACCGGGTGCAGGTCGACGTCGGCGGGAACGCGGTGCTTGCCGACAGCGGCCTGCTCGAACGAGTGCTGGCCAATCTGGTGGACAACGCGCTGCGGTACGCGCCCGACGGTGCGGTCCGGATCGCCGCGGCACCGGTCAAGGACCGGGTCCTCATCACGGTCGCGGACACCGGACCGGGCATCGCCAGGGGAGCGGAGGACCAGATCTTCGACTCCTTCCAGCGCCTCGGCGACCGGGACATGTCCACCGGCGTGGGGTTGGGGCTCGCGGTGGTTCGCGGCTTCGTCGAGGCGATGGGCGGCACGGTCAGCGCAACCGACACCCCGGGCGGCGGGTTGACGATGGTGGTGGACTTGGCAGGGATCGGGAAGGTGGCTGTGTGACAAGGGTGCTGGTGATCGACGACGAACCGCAGATCCTGCGGGCGTTGCGGATCAATCTGACCGTGCGCGGATACGAGGTGACGACCGCCGCGAACGGGGCCGCGGCGCTGCGGGCCGCGGCGGAGCGTCATCCCGAGGTGATCGTGCTGGACCTGGGGCTGCCGGACATGGACGGGATCGAGGTGCTGGCGGGCCTGCGCGGCTGGTCCACGGCACCGGTCATCGTGCTCTCCGCGCGGACCGACTCCGCGGACAAGGTCGCCGCCCTGGACGCGGGGGCGGACGACTACGTCACCAAGCCCTTCGGGATGGACGAGTTCCTGGCCCGGTTGCGCGCCGCGGTGCGACGGAACTCCGCCGCCGCCGACCCGGGCGAGCCCGTGGTGGCAACCGACTCCTTCACCGTCGACCTGGCGGCGAAGAAGGTGACGAAGGCCGGCGCGGAGGTGCATCTGACGCCCACCGAGTGGGGGATGCTCGAGATGCTGGTGCGTAACAGGGGAAAGCTGGTGGGGCAGAAGGAGTTGCTCCGCGAGGTCTGGGGGCCGTCGTACGCGACCGAGACCCACTACCTCCGGGTCTACCTCGCGCAGTTGCGGCGCAAGCTCGAGGACGACCCGTCCCGTCCGCGACACCTGATCACCGAGGCCGGGATGGGCTACCGGTTCCAGGAATGAGGTCCGACGGGGCCCGGCGATCCCCGGATCCGGTGAGCCGGCCCACAGGTTTCCGACTGGGGTGATTGTGGCCACCGCGCCGTTAGCGGTTCATTTGCGGCGACGCCGCCCGGTACGTCATGATCCTCGCTTGCACGGACCGTGCTGCCGCGACCCGAGAAGGATCACCATGGACAGGGCCACCGAGCTCGTCACCGACGTCAACGGCAGGTTCTGGTACCTGATCATCGCGCTGCTGGTCGGCCTGGGACTGTACTTCTCGTTCCGGACGCGGTTCGTCCAGGTCCGACTGCTGCGCGAGATGTTCCGCGTCATCACCGACAAGCCGGACGACCTCGCGGACGGCAAGCCCGGCATCTCGGCCTTCCGCGCGTTCTCCATCTCGGCGGCCTCCCGGGTCGGCACCGGGAACATCGCGGGCGTGGCCATCGCGATCAGCATCGGCGGGCCGGGCGCGGTCTTCTGGATGTGGGTGATGGCGATCGTCGGCGGCGCGACGTCGTTCGTCGAGTCCACGCTCGGGCAGCTGTACAAGGTGCCGGACAAGGACAGCTACCGCGGCGGGCCGGCCTACTACATGCAGTACGGCCTGGGCAAGCGGTGGATGGGCGTCATCTTCGCGGTGGTGATCACGGTGACCTACGGCTTCGTGTTCGTCGCCGTGCAGTCCAACTCGATCGCCGACGCCGTCTCCACCTCGGTCGGCACGGGCGGGGACTCGGTCAACGTGATCGTCGGGGTGGTCGTCGCGCTGCTCACCGCCGCGGTGATCTTCGGTGGGGTGCGCCGCATCTCGTCGGTCTCGCAGGTCGTCGTCCCGATCGTGGCCGGCGCCTACCTGCTGCTCGGCCTGACCGTGGTCCTGCTGAACATCGACCGGGTGCCGGAGATGCTGAACGTGATCGTGCAGAACGCCTTCGGACTCCAGGAAGCGGTCGGCGGCGGCATCGGCGTTGCGATCATGCAGGGGATCCGGCGCGGGCTCTTCTCCAACGAGGCCGGCATGGGCTCGGCGCCGAACGCCGGTGCGACGGCATCGGTCTCGCATCCGGTCAAGCAGGGCCTGGTGCAGAGCCTCGGGGTGTACTTCGACACCCTGCTGGTCTGCACCACCACCGCCTTCGTCATCCTGCTCGCCGACCCCGACTACGGCAGCGCGTCGGGTGCCTCGCTCACGCAGATCGCGCTCGCGGAACACCTGGGCACGTGGACGATCCACTTCCTGACGGTCGCGATCTTCTTCCTCGCCTTCACCTCGGTGATCGGCAACTACTACTACGGCGAGTCCAACATCGGATTCCTCACCCCGTCGACGAAGGCGCTGAACGGTTTCCGTGCGCTGGTGGTGCTCTGTGCCTTCGGCGGCGCCATCGGGTCGCTGCCGCTGGTCTGGAGCATCGCGGACCTGTCGATGGGCGTCATGGCGACGATCAACCTGATCGCGATCGCGCCGCTGTCGGTCATCGCGTTCCGGCTGATGAAGCACTACACGGACCAGCGCAGGCAGGGCCTCGATCCGGTCTTCCACCGTGGGGACATGCCCGACCTGGTCGGCGTCCAGGCCTGGACGGACACCCCGTCGTGGCCGGAGCACAGGGACGGGATGGCAGGATTGCGGCATGGCTGAACAGAATTCCCAGACCACGTCGGCCGGCACGGAGCTGTGGGTGGAGCGGACCGGAACCCGTCGCTACACCGGGCGCAGCTCTCGGGGCGCGGAGGTGCTGATCGGTTCGGAGAGCGTCGACGGCGTGTTCACGCCCGGCGAGCTCCTCAAGATCGCGCTGGCAGCGTGCACCGGGATGAGCTCGGACATGCCGCTCTCCCGGCGGCTCGGCGACAACTACGACGCCACCGTGCGGGTCTCGGGCGCCGCGGACCGCGAGAACGAGGTGTACCCGCGTCTGGACGAGGTGCTCGAGGTGGATCTGAGCGAACTCGACGCCGAGGCGCAGGAGCGTCTGCTCACCGTGGTGCTCAAGTCGGTGGACAAGGTTTGCACCGTTGGCCGCACCCTGAAAACCGGAACGGTGGTCAACCTAACGGTGGAAACCGATTCGTGATCAAATAGGCGCCATGATTCTGACCCGCGTTGCGATGGTCGGCGCCGTGGTCGCCGGCGCGCTCGTCGGTGCCCCGCTCGCCGGGGCCCAGCCGGTGCCCGTCCCGCCCGCCCCCGCCGTTCCCGCCCCCGTGCCTCCCGCCGCCGATCCCGCTGCGGCGCAGCCGTCTTCGGTTGCGCCCACACCCACGACCGAGCCGGCTCCCGCGCCCGTCGGCGCACCGGCTCCCGCGCCGGCCGCCACGGTCGTGCCCGCGACGACGACGGCTGCGCCCACGACGACGGCTGCGCCCACGACGACGGCTGCGCCCGCCGCCACGACGCAACCCGCGCCCGCTCCCACGGCGTGCGTGCCGTGGACGGTGAGCACCGTGGCCTCCGGATTCGGGATGCTCGAGAACCTGGCCTTCGACGGCCGCGGCAACATCCTGCTCTCGGAGGGCGCGCCCAGCGGCGGGGGAGCCCTGCGCACCCTGACGGCGAAGGGCGAGAAGGGCGACCTGGTCGAGGACGTGAACAGCCCCGGCGGCATCGTCGTCGACGGGTCGAGGGCGCTCTTCACCACCGGCAACAACGCGATGTCGGGCCTGATGGGTGCGACCAACGGAACCGTCGAGTCGGTGAACCTGGACACGGGCGAACGGACCACTCTCGCCAAGGGACTGACCATGCCCAACGGCCTGGCCCAGCTCGCCGACGGTGACCTGCTCACCACCACCGCGCTCGGCGACAGCGTCGGCATCACCCGGATCCCCGTGGGCGGCGGCGAGTCGAAGCGACTGTCCGTCGACCTCGGCAGCGTCAACGGCATCGCGGCCACCACCGACGGCAAGGTCGTCGTCGACACCTCCTTCGACGCCACCAGCGCCGTGCACGTCCTCGACGCCGCCGACCTGACTGCCGCGCCGCAGACCGTGAAGCTGCCCGGCGACGGCCGCACCAACATCGCCGACGACCTGGCCGTCGGCGAGGACGGCAGCGTGTACGTCGCGCTCAACGGCGCGGGCAAGGTTGTCCGCGTCGACCCGGTCAGCGGGAACCAGTGCGACATCGCCACGGGCATCACGATGCCGTCCTCGGTGCGCTTCGGCGCCGGCGACGGATGGGACCCGACGGCGTTGTACGCCACCAGTTTTGACGGCAAGGTGCGCAAGCTCGTGCCGCCGACCCGCTGACCGCCGGACACACCGCGATGCCCTCGACACCGCCCGCGCGCCTGACCGCTTGGGTTCACGGGTCGGTGCAGGGCGTCGGTTTCCGGTGGTGGACCAGGTCCCGGGCGCTCGAGTTCGGGCTGGTCGGCCACGCGACGAACCGTCCCGACGGGCGTGTCCTGGTGATCGCCGAGGGGCCGCGTGCGGACTGCGAGCGACTGCTCGGGCTGCTGCGGTCCGGCGCGACGCCGGGCCGGGTGGACCTGGTGGTCGAGAGCTGGTCGGACGCAGCGGGTGGGCTCGTCGGATTCGTCGAACGCTAGGGTCGGGTCGATGACGTCACACGGTGGGGAGGGCTCAGTGGGACCCGAGCGGGGAGAACCGGGGAATTCGGGACCGGAGGAGCAGCGGCCGGAAACCCAGGGCGCGACACCGGCCCGTCCGGGTGGACGGATCCGTCGGCAGGAACCCGGCGCGACGCAGCCGCGTCCGCCCACGGTCGGCGAGGCCCGAGCCCGGGAGAAGGCCCGCAAGGAGCGCGAGGAACTCGAACGCCAGGCCGCGGAGGCCGCGGCCTGGGACGAGCAGCGCCGCCGCACCCGCCGCAAGGCGATGATCGGCGGGGTGGCAGTGGTCGGCGTCGTCGGGCTGGTGGCGCTCGGCTACACCGCGCTGTCGTCGGACACGGTCACCGCGACCTGCGTCAACCCGGACACCGAGGTCGAGGTCCCGGAGGAGTACTGCACGAACGGCTCCCCGGGTGTGGGTGGCCTGTTCATCTTCGCCGGGTCCTCCTACCGCTACAACTACGGCGGCAAGGGCGGCGGCGTCGGCACCGTCGTCACCGGGGGGAGCACCGCCAAACCACAGGGAGCCACCGTCAAGACCAAGTCCGGCACCACAATTCAGCGAGGCGGCTTCGGCAGCAAGGTCTCCGGAAGCGGCGGGAGCTGAGATGCGCAGACTACGTGGCACCCCGCGACCGGGGTGGCAGGAGAAGGTGACCGCGCAGGGACTGGTCTACGGCACCCCCGCGCGGATGGCCGACGGCACCGACCGCCCGTACTGGGACGAGTCGGTGCACTACGAGTTCGAGATGGACGAGATCCTCGCGCTCGAGGCGGACGTCGAACTGCTGCACTCGATGTGCCTCAACGCCGTCGAGCACGTGATCCTCACCGAGCGGTACCACGAGTTCGGCCTGCCCGAGTGGTCCTGGGGGCCGATCGCCGAGTCCTGGCGTCGCGGTGACCCGCACGTCTACGGCCGATTCGACCTTCGCTACGACGGACGTCGGCCGGCCAAGCTGCTCGAGTACAACGCGGACACCCCGACCACACTGCTCGAGGCCTCGATCCTGCAGTGGCACTGGCTTACCGACACCCACCCCGGCGACGACCAGTGGAACTCGCTGCACGAGAAGCTGGTCGAGCGGTGGGCCGCGATCCGTGCCCAGTTGCCCAGCGCCGAGATGCATTTCTCGTGGTCCTCGGCCGACGCCAGCGGCGAGGACAACGTCACCGTCGCCTACATGCAGGAGTGTGCGGCGGAAGCCGGGCTCGACACCGTGGCCCTGGCGATCGAGGAGATCGGCTTCGACCCGGACCTGCACCGCTTCGTCGACCTCGAAGAGGCGCCGATCTCCACGCTGTTCAAGCTGTACCCCTGGGAGTGGGTGCTCGACGACGACTTCGGTAAGCGCGCAGTCGAACTCATGCCCGAGACCATGTGGATCGAACCGCTGTGGAAGACGTTGCTGAGCAACAAGGCCATCCTCGCGGTGCTCTGGGGGATGTACCCCGGGCACCCGAACCTGCTGCCCGCCTACCTCGACGATCCTCACGAACTCACCGAGTACGTCCGCAAGCCGAAGCTCGGCCGCGAGGGCGCCAACGTCTCGATCGTCGGCGCGGGCATGGACACCAGCACCGGCGGCATCTACGGCGAGGAGGGCTTCGTCTACCAGTTGCTCGATCCGCTACCGGAATTCGACGGCATGCGGCCGGCGCTCGGCGCCTGGATCGTCGGCGACGAGGCGGCAGGGCTGGGCATCCGGGAGACCTCCGGACTGGTCACCGACGACGGGGCGGCCTTCGTGCCGCACCGGATCCCGCAGCAGTGAACACACACTCACCGAACTTCATCGAACGGAGCACGACATGACTACGACCGTGGTGGCCCTGAGCGCCGACTACTGGTCCCAGCTGGGTCGGGGAGTGTCGGCCATCGTGCTGTACGCCATCGTCGGCCTGGTCCTGATGGTGCTGGGCTTCTACGCGATCGACTGGTCGACTCCGGGGCCGCTGCGCACCATGCTTCGGGAGGGCAAGCCGAACTCGGCGGTGGTGACGGCGTCCGGGATGGTGAGCATGGCGCTGATCGTGGTGCTGGCCATCTACGCCTCGTCCGGGAAGCTGGCGGAGGGACTGATCTACACGCTGGTGTTCGGCCTCGTCGGCATTGCGGCACAGGTGATCTCCGTGCGACTGGTGGAACTGGTCACCGGCATCGACATCGGCACCGTGCTGGCGGAGGAGCGCTTCACCCCCGAGGTGCTGGTGGTCGCGGCCGCCCACCTGGCGCTGGGTCTCGTGGTCGCGGTCGCGATCCTGTAACCAGGCACCACGTGCTCGTGCACGGTCACCGGGTCCAGGGACCCGGTGACCGCGCACGAGCGGCGCAGCGGCCTGGAGCGTGTCTCCTGACAGATCGCGCCCGGTCACCTCATGGGTTGACGGAGGACAGCCATTCACGCCTCCAACGGCTCGTGACACGGATGCCTTGCGTTCACCGATTCGTCGCCGAGTGATGGCATCGTTCGACCGCCCACCGAGGACGAGAGAAGGCGACAGAGATGCGCGAATCTATGCGACGCAGGCGTTTTACCTATCTAGGCGCACTCGCGCTGTCCGTGATCGCGGCATTCGCAATCGCGCAGCCGGCGGCCGCGGCGCCGCGGCAATCATCCCCACAAGATCTTTGGACCGTGCCGACCCGGCCGGCTTCCGACTTCACAATCCTCGTGGCCTACAGCTTCGGCAACCGGATCCTTGCCGGCGTGGATCCGACGCGAACGGTGGGTCAGCCAGGTCCGGTCAACGAGGCTCTGGCGGACGCCATCGTCGCGACTCGCGGAACTCGGACGGTGCCGATCTACGCGCAGACCGAAATCGCGTCCGTGCTGCGCGGCAAGTATGGGTTGACCGACGTCATCGAAATTGGTCCGGATCAGGCACCTGACGGCACGCTCGTCTATCTGTCGACCGATGGAGTCGCGAAGAAGGTCGCGTCGTTGCGCGGCCCACGCGCTGGCGATGATGTTGTCGGCGTCATCGCGTTCAGCGACCACCAGTGGCGTTCGGTCTATACGACTGTCGCGGCGGGGTTCCACGCTTACGGCCCGGGCGGGATAGCGATGCCCGCGACCTACGACCCGCTTTCCGGACAAGACTGGACCCGCAGCCGGGAAAGCTATCTGCCCCGCGACATTGCAGGGCGGGTCGCGTTGCTACCGCAGCTGGTCTCCGCGAGCTAGCTGGTGCGTGTCTGGATAGCGGCGGCTGGATCGGCGACACTGCTCGTCGTGTCACGTACCGAGTACCTGTCTGACGCCCAGTGGGCGTTGATCGAGCCGCTGCTGCCGTCAGTCGGCGAACAGGGCGGACGTCCGTTCCGCAGCAACCGCCGGGTGGTCGAGGGCATCGTCTACCGGTACCGGGTCGGTGTGCCGTGGCGTGACGTGCCAGTCGAACTACACGAACCTGCGGACCGCTACGACAAATTCGCGCTCACCTGTCGGGCCGGGGTGTTGTTGTCGGCGGTCTGCACGTGGCTCAGGTTCCTTGCCCGTTAGGAGACACGCCCTGGCGGTCCTCCGGGGCGGGCAGTCCGCGCGGGACGGTCTCGCCGTCGAAGAACGCGCGGTCCCGGCTCCGCCACCACCACATCAGCGGCAGTCCCAGCAGCATCGAGACGACGCCGAGGATGAACACGCCGCCGATCTGCCAGTGCGGGGCGAACGGCATGGTCCAGCTGGTCTCGCCGGCGTCGGAGGCGAACGAGGTGACGGCCGTCCAGGCCGCCGCGAACAGCAGCATCGCCCCGCCCAGGAGGGGGAACACCCCCCGCAGCAGCAGGTTTCGGGTGCTGCTGCGCAGGGTGCCGCGGTAGAGCCAGGCGCAGGCCAGTGCCGTCATCCCGTAGTAGAAGCCGACCGCGATGCCGATGGCGGAGACCGAGTCGAAGATCAGGTTGCCCGCCGAGACGAAGTTGAAGACCACGTACAGCGCCACCGAGGCCGCGCCCATCGCGAGCGTCGAGACGGTGGGGGTGAGGTACCGCGGATGCACCCGCGCGAAGGCGTCGGGCAGCGCCCGGAACACGCCCATCGACAGGGTGGTGCGGGCGGTCGGCAGGATCGTCGTCTGGGTGGAGGCGACCGCGGAGGTCAGGATCATCAGCAGCAGCACGTGGGTGAGCACCTGGCCGAGCAGGCCCTCGCCGAACACCGCGGTCCCGATCGCGGCGAAGAAGTCGTCGAAGTGTTCCGGGTTGGCCAGGCCGGTGCCTTCGGTCCCGACGCCGGCGAACGACTGCGCGGCCACCGTCACCAGCACGTAGAGCGAGACCAGCACCACCGTGGAGATGACCGCCGACCGGCCCGGGGTACGGCGGCTGTCGATGGTCTCCTCGTTGACCGAGACGACGGAGTCCCAGCCCCAGTAGATGAACACCATCAGCAGGATCGCGTTGACGAACGTGGAGAACGAGGAGATCTCGAACGGGTTGAACCAGCTCCACTCGGGGGTCAGGGCCGCCGCGCCTGCGTTGCCCAGCCACACCCGGACCAGGGCGACCACGGCGAAGATCACGAGCGCGACGAACTCGATCGTCAGCAACACCGACTGGACCCGCGCCGAGACGTCGATGCCGCGGAAACACAGGTAGGTCATCGCCACCATGAACGCCACGCCGAGCAGCAGCACCCACACGCTGGTGGCGTCCGCGCCGATGCCCTCGGCGCCGAGGAGCAGGAAGGTGTACTGCCCGGCGACCTGCGCGAGGCTGGCCATCACCAGGACGTCCGCGACCACGATCGCCCAGCCGGACATCCAGCCCCAGGCGGGGCCGAATGCGCGCGTCGCCCAGACGAAGGTGGTCCCGCAGTCCGGGTCGGCGGCGTTGAGCTCCTTGTAGCCGAAGGCGGCGAACAGGATCGGCACGAAGGCGAGCAGCGCGACCACGGGTGCTTGCAGCCCGACCGCCGCGACGACGAGGCCGAGGGTGGCCGCGATGCTGTACGCCGGACCGGCCGAGGCCACCCCGATCACCACGCTGGAGGTCAGGCTCAGGGCCCCCGCCCGGAGCCCCTTGGATTTGGTCGCCACGTCATCGATCACTCGGGGGAGGGTAGTGCAGCGCATGAGGGCACGCGTACCGCGTCCAGATGGGCGGGCAGAGGCTAGCGTCAACTTCGTACCCGACAGTTGAGGAGTAGCGATGAGCGCCGTCACGACGAACCAACCGCTTGGCACCCCCACCTGGATCGACCTCGGCATACCCGACCTCGATCGAGCGATGTCGTTCTACGGGGCGGTCTTCGGGTGGGAGTTCGACGTCGGGCCGGAAGAGACCGGGAGGTACACGATGTGCCTGTTGCGGGGCAAGAATGTTGCCGCGCTGATGCCGAATCCCGACGAGAGCGCGACCGAGTTCTGGTGGAGCGTCTACCTGGCCACCGACGACGTGGACGTCACGGTCGCTCGATCCACGGACGCGGGTGGTGTCGTGCTGGCGGAGCCGATGGATGTGATGGGCCAGGGCCGGATGGCGATCGTGCGGGACCCGTCCGGCGCACAGTTCGGGCTTTGGCAGGGGCAGGCGCACGTCGGCTGCGAGCTGGTGAACGAGCCGAACACGCTGCTGCGCAACGACCTGGTGACGCCGGACCCCGGCCCGGCACGTGACTTCTACGCCACGGTCTTCGACTTCACGCTGGACGGAAACGACGACCTGCCCGGCATGGACTTCACCTTCCTGCGCAGACCGGACGGGCACGAGATCGGCGGCATCATGGGTGACCCGGCCGCGCCCGCATCGGCCTGGGGCACGCTGTTCCAGGTTGCCGACACGGACGCGGCCGTCGCCGCGGCCCGAGCCGCCGGGGGTACCTCGAGCGACCCGACGGACATGCCGTACGGGCGGACCGCGGAGGTCACCGACCCGTTCGGTGCGAAGTTCACGGTCGGTTCCCCCCTGCCGGGTGCGCAGGGGTAGCGCCGTGTCCCGCCCCGMCGGGGTGCACGCCGAGGTGTGCGCCCCGTCGGGGCGATCAATTGGGGAGTCGGTCGGTGCGGTGCAGTAACGTCATTCGTCATGCATCTCAAGAGTCTGACGCTGAAGGGCTTCAAGTCCTTCGCCTCCGCGACGACTCTGCGATTCGAGCCGGGGATCACCTGCGTGGTGGGCCCCAACGGCTCCGGTAAGTCCAACGTCGTCGACGCGTTGACCTGGGTGATGGGGGAGCAGGGCGCCAAGGCGCTGCGCGGCGGAAAGATGGAGGACGTCATCTTTGCCGGCACCTCCGGCCGGGCCCCACTCGGCCGGGCCGAGGTGACGCTCACGATCGACAACTCCGACGGTGCGCTGCCCATCGAGTACTCCGAGGTGTCCATCACCCGGCGGATGTTCCGTGACGGTGCCGGCGAGTACGAGATCAACGGCACCTCCTGCCGGCTGATGGACGTGCAGGAACTGCTCAGCGACTCCGGCATCGGCCGCGAGATGCACGTCATCGTCGGGCAGGGCCGGCTCGCCGCGATCCTCGAGTCCCGCCCCGAGGACCGCCGGTCTTTCATCGAGGAGGCCGCGGGAGTCCTCAAGCACCGCAAGCGCAAGGAGAAGGCCGTCCGCAAGCTGGACGCCATGCAGGCCAACCTGGCCCGCCTCGGCGACCTCACCGCGGAACTGCGCCGACAGCTCAAGCCGCTGAGCCGGCAGGCCGAGGTCGCGCGCCGGGCCCAGACCGTCCAGGCCGACCTGCGCGACGCCCGGCTGCGGCTGGTCGCGGACGACCTGGTCACCCGCCGCGGCGAACTGGCCACCCAGGCCCAGGGCGAGGCGATGGCCCGCGCCCAGCAGGAGCACGTGCAGGCCGAACTCGAGGCGGCGTCCGCGGAACTCGGCGCCCACGAGCACGCCCTGGCACGGCTCACGCCGGGCGCCGAGGCCGCCGGTCAGACCTGGTTCCGGCTCTCGGCGCTGGCCGAACGCGTCAACGCGACCATTCGGATCGCCGCCGAACGCGCGCGGCACCTCGACAGCGCGCCCGCCGTCGGCCGCGGCCAGGACCCCGACCAGCTCGAGGCGCAGGCGGAGCGGGTGGCGGCGGAGGAGGCCGAACTGGTCGAGGCGCTCGAGATCGCCCGGGCCACCCTCGACGCGGCGCGCGAGCAGCTCGCCGAGTACGAGGAGGCGTCCGCGGCCGCCGAACGGGCCCACCTCGCCGCGGTCCGCGCGATTGCGGACCGGCGTGAGGGCCTCGCCCGGCTCTCCGGGCAGGTGGACACGCTGCGCACCAGGGGCGATTCCATCGACGCCGAGGTCGCGCGGCTCTCGGTGGCCATCGAGGACGCCCGCGCCCGCGGTGACGCCGCGCAGGCGGAGTTCGAGAGCGTGCAGGACCGGATCGGCGACCTCGACGCCGGCGAGTTCGGGCTCGACGCCCACAACGAGCGGGCCGTCGCCGCGCTGGCGGCCGCGACCGCTCGGGTCACCGAGCTGAAGGACGCCGAGCGTGCCGCCGGGCAGGAGGTGGTCTCGCTGCGGGCGCGGATCGAGGCCCTGTCGATCGGCCTGCAGCAGAAGGACGGCGCCGCGTGGCTGGTCGAGCACCGGTCCGGCGACGGGCTGATCGGGCCGCTGGCCGGGTTGCTGCGGATCCGGACCGGTTTCGAGGTGGCGATCGCCGCCGCGCTCGGTCCGGCGGCCGACGCCATCGCCGCGGGCTCCGTCGCCGACGCCCGGTCCGCGGTGGCGGCGCTCAAGCAGGCCGACGGCGGACGGGCCGCGCTGGTCGCCGGGGACGCCCCGGCGCCGGACCCGGTGGTCGCGGCGTTGCCGGTCGGCGCGCATCCCGCGCTGGACCTGGTGGAGCACCCGGACTCGATGCGCGGCGCGTTGAGCGCGTTGCTCGGCGCCGTGGCGGTGGTCGACGACCTGGCCGCTGCCGCGGATCTTGTTGCCGCGCAGCCGCATCTGAGTGCGGTCACACTCGACGGCGACCTGCTCGGGGCCGGGTGGATCACCGGCGGATCCGACCGGCGGCCCTCCACGCTCGAGGTGCAGTCCGCCATCGACGCGTCGACCGCGGCCCTGGCCGACGCCGAACGCCGGGCGGAGGAGCTGACGGCCGCGCTCGCCGGGGCGGAGGCCGAGCGGGCCGACCGGGCCGAGCACGCCGAGCAGGCACTGGCCGCGCTGAACGAGTCCGACGCGGCGATGTCTGCGATCTACGAGCAGCTCGGCCGGTTGGGGCAGGTGGCCCGCGCCGCGCACGCGGAGTCGGAGCGGCTCGCGGCCCAGCGCATCGCGGCGGAGGCCGGACGCGAGGAGTCGGTCGAGGCGCTGCGGGAACTCGAGGAGCGTCTCGCGCTCGCCCAGCGGGAGCAGTCCGCCCCCGGTGGCGCCGCGGCGGGGGACCCGAGCTCCGAGGACCGCGAGGCGGCGTCCGCCGCGCTGGCAGAGGTGCGGGCCGTGGAGGTGGAGGCCCGGCTGACGCTGCGCACGGCGGAGGAACGAGCCGAGTCGGTGCGGGGCAAGGCGGACTCGCTGCGTCGCGCGGCGCAGGCGGAGCGCGAGGCCCGGGCGCGGGCGGAGCGGGCGATGGCCGCCAGGCAGAATGCGGCGGCCGTCGCGGCGGCCGTGGCGGAGTCGGGGCAACGGGTGGCCGCGCACCTCGAGACGGTCGTCGCCGCCGCCGCGGGGCACCGCGACGAGCTGACCCGCCAACGCGCCGAGCGCAGTGGGCAACTCGAGACGGTGAAGGAACGGGTGCGTCAGTACACCGCCCAGATGACCGCACTGACCGACGCCGTGCACCGCGACGAGGTGGCTCGGGCGCAGGCCGCGCTGCGGATCGAACAGCTCGAGCAGACCATCGCCGAGCAGCACGGCATCGGCCTCGAGGATCTGGTCGCCGAGTACGGACCGGAGGTGCCGCTGCCGCCGTCGGCGCTCGAGGTCGCCGAGTACGAGCAGGCCCGCGAGCGGGGTGAGCAGGTGGTCGCGCCGGCGCCGATGCCGTACGACCGCGCCACCCAGGAGCGCCGGCTCAAGCTGGCGGAGAAGGACCTGGCCACCCTCGGCAAGGTCAACCCGCTGGCGCTCGAGGAGTTCGCCGCGCTCGAGGAGCGGTACAACTTCCTGTCCACCCAACTCGAGGACGTCAAGAACGCCCGCAAGGACCTGCTCGGGGTGGTGGCGGACGTGGACGCCCGGATCCTGCAGGTGTTCACCGAGGCGTACGCGGACGTGGAACGCGAGTTCGTCGGCGTGTTCGCGAAGCTGTTCCCCGGCGGCGAGGGCCGACTGGTGCTGACCAATCCGAGCGACATGCTCACCACCGGCATCGAGGTGGAGGCCCGCCCGCCCGGCAAGAAGGTCAAGCGGCTCTCGCTGCTCTCCGGCGGGGAGAAGTCGTTGACGGCGGTCGCGATGCTCGTGGCCATCTTCCGTGCCCGGCCGTCCCCGTTCTACGTGATGGACGAGGTGGAGGCCGCGCTCGACGACACCAACCTGCGCCGGCTGATCGGGCTGTTCGAGCAGCTGCGGGAGAAGTCGCAGCTGATCGTCATCACCCACCAGAAGCCGACCATGGAGGTCGCGGACGCGCTGTACGGGGTGAGCATGCGCGGCGACGGCATCACCCAGGTGATCTCCCAGCGGCTGCGGGGACAGAACCTCGCGGTGCCGGAACCGGTGGCGGAGTAGCCACATTGGACTCGTGCGAGCGTTCCGTTCGCTGCCCCTAAGCTTGGCGGGTGGCAAAACGAGGTTCCTATGCGAAAGGCATCGAGCGGCGCGAGCAGATTCTCGACGCCGCACTGCAGGTGATCGCCGAACGCGGCTACCGGGCGACGTCGGTCAGCGAACTGGCCGCCGCGGTCGGGCTGAGCCAGACGGGCATCCTGCACTACTTCGGCTCCAAGGAAGAGCTGTTCATCGCGGTGCTCCGCAAGCGTGACGAGTTGGCCGTCGCGGCTCCGCGCGGTCGGCACCCGGTGGAAGCGTTCGTCGACGTGATGCGAAAGAACGCCGAAGTGCCCGGTCTGGTCGAGCTCTACGCCTACATGTCCGTGGAGGCGTCCAACCCGCAACATCCCGCGCACCAGTTCATGCTCGACCGGTACCGCATTCTCACCGAACTGCTCGCGGGGGCTCTGCGCGCGATGCAGGATTCCGGGTCCCTCGCGCCCGACATCGACGTAACCTCTACGGCCACAGCGTTGGTGGCGCTCGCGGACGGATTGCAGGTGCGATGGCTGCTCGACCCGACGATCGACATGGCGGGGCAGATCGAGCAGTTCTGGAATCAGATCGCCGGCCGTACCGAGGCCTGACGAGTCCCGCGCCCTGCGCGAAGAGTCGGCCCGGAATCACACCCTTGTGATTGAACACTGAGCGGTATACGGTTTCTGAATTGTGACTGGTGTCACGGGCCGAACGGCCCTGGCGCTCCCGGCACGAAACGGGCGCAACGACCAAGGGGAGACAACTGTGGGGTTGAAGACTGGAATGAGGCGGCTTGTGGCGACCGTGGGGGTGCTGGCCGCGGTGACGGGTGTCGCATCGGGCGCGTCCGCATCGGCGGACCCTGCGCCCGGCCTCGAATACGTCAATCTCGGCGACAGCTTCAGCGCCGGATCCGGCGTCTCCCCGATCGCGCCCGGGACGCCACTCGAGTGCTGGCAGTCCGAGCAGAACTTCGCGCACATCGTGGCAGCGGAGCGTGGCTACCGGCTCACCGACGTCAGCTGCGGCGGCGCGAAGACGCAGGACTTCTACGAGGCGCAGTACGAGAGCACCCGGCCACAGTTGGAGGCGCTCACGCCCACGACCGAACTGGTCACCCTGATGATCGGCGGCAACAACAACAACACCTTCGCTGAGGCGATGGTCACCTGCATCGGCGCAATGGTGTCGAACCCCGGCGTGTTCGAGCCCTGCCGAGTGCAGGCCGGCGCCAGCCTGACCGATCCGATCGTCAACGAGACCTACCCCGCGCTGGTCACCGCGCTGCGGGACATCCACGCCAAGTCACCGCGCGCCCAGGTCGTCATCGCCGGCTACCCGTGGCTCGTGCCCGCGAGCGGCGGTTGCTCGCCCCAGATGCCGCTGGCCGAGGGCGATGTCAGCTACCTGCGTGAAATGCAAGCCTCACTGAACGACGCGGTCAAGCGCGCCGCCGCGGAGACCGACTCGACCTTCGTCGACATGTCGCAGGTCTCCGAGGGTCGCGACGGCTGCAAGTCACCCGCCGAGCGTCTGGTCGAGCCGATGCTCTTCGCCAACCAGCCGGTTCCGGTGCACCCGAACACCGCCGGTGAGCGTGCGCTCGCCGATCAGGTGCTGGCGGCGATCGGGCAGTAGTCTGCCCGGTCGGCGGTTCGCCCCGGCTCCCGGTTCCCTCGGACCGGAAGCCGGGGCGAATTCGCGTCGATCGTGTCTGCCTTCATAATCGGACATGATCTGCCAACCCGTGAGGAGCCCACTGTGAGCGAGACCGTCGCACCGTCACATCCGTTCGACGACGCCGTCGGATTGACCCTGGTCGGTGACGGGCATTTCACCGGGCACACGTCCACGGACTACGCCAACATGGTCGGCCCGTTCGGCGGCATCACCGCCGCGGCGCTCGTGCGGGCGGTGCAGCAGCACCCGGACCGGCTCGGCGACCCGCTGTCTTTGACGGTCAACTTCGCCGGACCCGTGGCCGAGGGCCCGTTCGAGATCTCCGCCCGGCCGGTGCGGACCAACCGGTCGACCCAGCACTGGGCGCTCGAGCTGACCCAGGACGGGGTCGTCGCGACCACCGCGACTGCGGTGTTCGGCACCCGCCGGGACACCTGGTCTTCCGACGAGATCACGATCCCGGCGGTTCCCGATCCGGATTCCGTTGCGCCCGACGCCTTCCCGGACTTCATCGCCTGGGCCCGCAACTACGAGATGCGGTTCGTCGAGGGCGGAATCCCGAAGCTGGAATCGGTCGAGCATCCGACCTCCACCTCCACGCTGTGGGTGCGCGACACCCCGGCCCGGCCGCTCGACTTCCCGGCGCTGACGGCCATGAGCGACGTCTTCTTCCCCCGGGTGTTCCTGCGCCGCGGGAAGTTCATGCCGGCCGGCACCGTCACGCTGACCGTGTACTTCCATGCCGACGCGGCCGCGCTCGCGGAGCAGGCGGATGCCGCGGTGCTCGGCTCGGCCCGCGCGCAACGGTTCGGCAAGGGCTACTTCGACCAGTCCGCGGAGCTGTGGGGACGAGACGGTGTGCTGCTGGCCACGGCGCACCAGCTCGTGTACTTCAAGGACTGACCTCACGGACGAAAAAGGGCGGTTGCCCGGGCCTGACCCCTCGGTCCATGCCCCGGCAACCGCCCGTCCGTCCGCCGGCTATCCGGCGCGCAGGAACCGTCCCGTCCGCTTGGTGCCGAGCACGGGCGTCGGCTGCCCGTCTCGGACGACGCATTCGCCGCCGACGAACACCGCCGACACCGCATCGTCGTTCCGGTTGACCATTCTGGAAAGCCCGTCGTACTCCGGGACCGGGCACTCGGCATAGGCGTCGAGTGAGGCGTCGAGATGCTCCGGGTCGAGCACCACCACGTCGGCCCGGTCACCCTCGCGCAGGTGTCCGGCGTCGAGCCCGTACCAGTCGGCGAGCTCGCCGGTGAGCCGGTGCACCGCCTGCTCCGTGGTCATGAACGGAGTCCCCGCCTGCTCGGCGTCGCGGACGCGACGCAGCAGGCGGAGGCCGAAGTTGTAGAACGCCATGTTGCGCAGGTGCGCGCCCGCGTCGGAGAAGCCCAGCTGCACACCGGGATCGGACGCGAACTTGTTGAGCACCTCGGGACGGTGGTTCGAGATCGTGGTGCGCCACCGAACCTTGGTGCCGTACTCGACCACCAGGTCGAGGAAGGCGTCCACCGGGTGCACCCCACCCCGCTCGACCCCGACCTGACCGAAGGTCTTGCCGATCACGGAATCGTCCGGGCACTCGACGATCTCGGCGTCGAAGAAGTCGCGATGCCAGACCCGCGGACCGTACTTCTTGTCGTAGTCCTTGCGGAACCGGCGGCGGTAGGCCTCGTCGGCCAGCAGCGCGCTGCGCGCCTCGAGCTGGTTGGACAGGTCCAGCGCCGCGGCCCCGGACCCGAACTCCTCGAACACCGGCAGGTCGATGCCGTCGGAGTAAACCTCGAACGGGACGGGCAGGTGCTGCCACCGGAAGTTGCCGCGCATCGCGTTGACCGCCCGCGCCATCGCCGGGAAGATCTGTGCCACAGCCGGAATCGCCTTCACGTCGGCGGCGGAGAGCAGGGAGACCTTCAACGGGCGCCGGAAGAGCCCGGTGCTGCTCAGGGCCAACGCGACCATGGTCTGCGGGCGGCCCACGTCGGGGCCGGCCTGCAACGCCCGGCCCCGTCGACGCAGGATTGCCGTCAGCCGGCGACGTTCCTTCCGTGTCGAGTACGTCGAGGGCAGGGTCCTGGACCGGCACACCTCGCCGTCGAGCTTGTCGAAGAGCAGTTCCTGCGAGGACATGCCGATGAAGCCCGCGTCGAGCGCCTCCTCGAGCTTGGCTGCCATCGCGTCGAGTTCGGCGGGGGTGGGCTTGACGTCCTTGCGGGTCGACCGGTCCAGGCCCATCTGCGCGGCCCGGATGTCCGAGTGGCCGATGAAGGAGGCCACGTTCGGGCCCAACGGCAGTGCCTCGATCGCCTCGACGTACTCGTGCGCCGAGGTCCACGTCTGGGACTCGGTGAGCGTGTCGACCACGTGCTTGCGCGGGATGGCCTCGACCCGGCCGAACAGGTCACCCGCGTCGGAGGGGCCGGCGTGGACGGCCGACAGCGAGCACGAGCCCAGGAAGATCGAGGTGACGCCGTGGCGCACCGACTCCTTCAGGCCCGGGCTGAGGATGACCTCGACGTCGTAGTGGGTGTGGATGTCGACCATGCCGGGCATCACCCACTTCCCGGCCGCGTCGAGAACCTGCGGGCAGTCCGCCTCGTCGAGCGGGTCGACCGAGACGACCGCCACCCGCCCGTCCCGGATGCCGAGGTTGCGGGTCACGGACTTGGCGCCGGTGCCGTCGAACCACCGGCCGTTCTTGATGATCACGTCGTAGCTCATGGCAGAGCCTTCCATTCTCGAACTTTGTCGATTGCCGACCGGGGGTCCATCAGACGGTCACCTTGGTGCGCATCGTCTTGCCGGTCGCGTTGCGCGGCAGCGGGACGGTGGTGATCCGCCACTGTGCCGGGACCTTGAAGTAGGCGAGGCGTTCGCCGGCGMACGCCCGCAGTTCCTCCTCCGTGACGGCGTCGTCGGACCGCGCGACAACCACCACGGCCACCTCCTGGCCGAGGTCGGCGTGGTCCACGCCGAGCACGACGCACTCGAGCACCTCGGGGTGCTCGTCGAGGCACTGCTCGATCTCCATCGGGTACACGTTCTCGCCGCCGCGCAGGATCAGGTCCGACCGTCGCCCGGTGAGCCGGACCATGCCGTTCTCGATCACGCCGAAGTCACCGGTGCGCAGCCAGCGGTCCTCGCTGATCGCCGCGGCGGTGGCCTCGGGGTTTTCCCAGTAGCCGAGCATCACGTAGGGGCTGCGCGCGCAGATCTCACCCTCCACCCCGTCGGCGACCTTCTCCCCGAACGGATCCCGGACCTCCACGGCGACCCCGATGATGGGTCGGCCGAGGGTGCCGGGGAAGTGCGCGAGGTCCAGGGGCGTGGCGACGGAGATCGCGGTGGCGCTCTCGGTCTGGCCGTAGCTGTCGACGAGCGAGTTGCGTGCGAACGGCACCTTCTCACGGAGCCGGTCCTGGAACGCCGCGGACGACGGCGCCGCCGACAGCGCGAACGCGGTGACGGAGGAGAGGTCGTAGCGCGAGAGGTCCTCGTGCTCGAGCAGGCGATTGGCCATCGTGGGGACGGCGGCCCAGTTGGTCACGCGTTCGCGCTCGACCAGCCGGAGCATCCGGTCCACGTCGAACGAGCCCTGGTAGATCACCACCGCGCCGCCCGTGGCGAGCCGCGGGACGGCCAGGTTGTGCAGGCTGGCGATGTGGAACAGCGGCGAGGTGAGCAGGTACCGCCGGTCGCTCGGGGCGTCGGAGTTCGGGTCGCCGCCGGTGAACGCGGCGGCGAGTGCGTCGCTGAACCGGTGGTAGTCGATGGTCGCGAGCACGTTCCGGTGCGAGTGCACGGCGCCCTTGGGGCGGCCGCTGGTCCCGCTGGTGTAGAGGATCACCGCCGGGTCGTCCTCGGCCACCTCGGTGGTCGGCAGCTCGGCGCCGGCGAACTCGGTGAACAGCCGGGGCAGGTCCTCCTCCATGGTGAGCACCGTGGTGTCCACGTCGAGGCCCGCGAGCACGGCGGCGCGCTTGGCGTCGGCGACCACGACGGTGGGCGTGGTGTGCCCGACGCCGTACTCGACCTCACGCGGCGCCCACCAGGCGTTGAATCCGACCGCGATCGCGCCGAGCGTCTGCGCCGCCCAGAAGGTGACGAGCCACTCGGGGGAGTTCGCGGCCAGGATGCCGATCCGGTCGCCCTTGCCGACGCCGTAGCGCTCCCGCAGGGCGGTGGCGAGCGCGGCCACCGCGGCCCCGTGCTGGGCGTAGCTCATCCGGGTGTCCTCAGTGACGAGGTAGTCGCGGTCGCCGTAGGCCAGCGAGTTCGCCAGCACGTCGCCGAGGGCACGGTCGCGGTTCTTCATGATCGGGATGTCGGCACCGAGCACGTTCTCTACGCCGAGTTCGAACCGCCCGCCCGGGCCGGTGAGGCCCGCCATCACGGAGGCGATGTATGCCTGGGGGTCAACAGAATTGGTCACCGGGAAACCTCTTTCCGTGCCGCGTGAACGGCCTCGTTGGTGGCGTGCAGGTAGGCGTCGCTGCGGTCGGAGCCGATCAGCCCCGGCGCCATCTTGTTCATTGTGTAGGCGAAGGTGAGCCGGTTGTCGAGGTCGTTGACGAGCATCGACCCGCCGAAGCCGGCCCACCAGCACACCCGGCCGTCGCGCACCAGCGGGGCGGTGTCCGGGTGGGGGAGACCGTAGCCGATGCCGAACCGCAGCGGGGTGAGGATGGCCAGGTCGATGCCGTCGGCCTGCTGCTCGAAGATCAGGTCGATGGTGGCCTGGGAGAGCAGTCGCGTGCCGTCCAGTTCGCCGCCGCAGGAGATCAGCGACTGCAGGCGGGCGACCGAGCGCGCGTTGCCGTGACCGTTCATGGCGCCGAGCTCCGCCTGCCGCCAGTCGGCGGTGTTGACCTTCTCCAGGTCGAGCCACGGGCTGGTCACCGACTTGACCAGGATGCTGTCCTGGTCGAGCGTGGACATGTCGAAGTCGATTGCCGGCGCCGGGATCATCGGGGCGATCCGGCCGAAGTGCTCGGGGCCGGTACCGATGTGGAAGTCGGCCCCCAGCGGCCCCGCCAGCTCCTCGGCGAAGAAGCGCCCCAGGCTGCGGCCGTCCACCCGCCGGATCACCTCGCCGACCAGGTGCCCGTAGTTCAGCGCCTGGTAGCCCGACGCGGTGCCCGGCTCCCACCAGGGCGCCTGCGTGGCCAGCCGGGCGCTGGCGGCCTCGGTGTCGTAGATGTCCTCGAGCTCGATCGGACGCTCCCAGCCGGACACCCCGGACGTGTGCGAGAGCAGGTGCCGAACCTCGATGTCCGCCTTGCCGTTTGCCGCGAACTCGGGCCAGTAGTGCGAGACCTTCTGGTAGACGTCGATCTCGCCGCGATCGACGAGGAGCAGCGCGGACAGCGCCGTCATCGTCTTGGTCAGCGAGAAGACGTTGACGATGGTGTCCTCGGCCCACGGCGTGGTCTGCTCATGGTCGGCGTAGCCGCCCCAGACGTCGACGACCGGCTGCCCGTCGACAGTCACGCAGACCGACGCGCCGAGCTCCTCACCCGACGCGAGCTGCTGTTCGAGTGCCTCGCGGACCGGCTCGAAGCCCTCCGCGCAGAATCCCTGTGTCAGTGCCATGTCCATCTCCTCTCTCACGCGTTCTGCATGGCGCGGGCCGGCACGGGCAGGGTGTTGCCGGCGGCCTGGGCGCGCTTGCCGCCGCTGACGATTTCCTTCTTCAGGTTGCGCACGTACGGGTCGAACTCGCACTGGATGGTGTGCCTGGGGGACTTGTAGTACGGCTTGAGGTAGTACTCCTCGTCGGCGGCGAGGACGGCGCCCATCTCGCTGGGGGCCGGCGGCAGGTACTTGCCCGCGAGGTAGGCGGCGACGAGCTTGCTCTGCTGCTCGGCAAAGTTCACCAGGGTCGGCATCGGCTGCGCGAGGCCCATGAAGAACAGGTTGTCGATGTCGGGCTTCATCATCCGCTTGAACAGCGGGAAGCGGTTCTCGCTGTCGGGCAACAGGTTCGGATCGGTGAAGAACGGGAAGCTGATGTGGTAACCGGTGGCGCAGACGATCACGTCGACGTCCAGGGTGCTGCCGTCGGTGAAGCGCACCTGCTTGCCCTCCAGCGCGGCGATGGCCGGCTTGAACGCGATGTCGCCCGAGCCTGCCTTGCCGAGGAACTCGCCGCTCGCGGACGGGTGCGCCTGGAAGGGCAGGTGGTCAGGCTTGGGCAGGCCGTAGCCCTCCATGGTGCCGAGGTTCTTGTCCAGGAAGCGTCGTTGCAGCGCCATGGCCAGCGGGCGGGGAATCCACGCCGGCATCGACATCTTGTCCCCGGCCACGCCCTTGAGGTACTTCGGCAGCACCCAGACGCCGCGACGGGCGGAGACGGTCAGGGTCTTGGCCAGGAAGCGCTGCGAGAGCTCGGAGGCGATGTCGAGGCCGGAGTTGCCCATTCCGACCACCACGACGTTCTTGCCGCGCATGTCGATCGGGTCGAACGGGTCGTTGTACTCGTGGCTGTGGATGAGCGTGCCGTCGAACTCGCCGGGGTAGTCCGGGGTCCGCGGGTCCCAGTGGTGGCCGTTGCACACGATCAGCGCGTCGTAGGTGCGCGCCTCGCCGGTGGACAGCGTGACCGTCCACAGGCCGTCGTCGCCCCGCTCCGCCCGCTCGACGGAGGTGTTGAACGTGATCTTCTCCCGCAGGCCGAAGTGGTCGACGTAGTCCTTGAAGTACTGGAACAGCTGCGAGTGGTGCGGGAAGTCGGGCCACTCGGCGGGCACCGGGAAGTCCTCAAAGGCCAGTCGCCACTTCGAGGTGTCGATGTGCAGGCTCTGGTAGCAGGCCGACATGCCGTTCGGGTTCTTGAAGTACCAGTTCCCGCCGACCTCGTCGGAGGCCTCGAAGCAGTCGAACGGGATGCCGAACTCCTGAAGGCGCTTGGCGGTGGTAATTCCTGAGGGACCGGCGCCGATGATGCAGACGCGAGGCAAATTCGGGGAGTGCATGGCTTCTCTTTCTGCCGGGGTCGGTGGCCGCGGTCTCATCTCTTCCCGGCCGTCGCGCTGTGGCGCCGGTGGAATCGCGACTGTGACTGCTGCGGTATGTACGACTCGTTGTGACCTACGACATAGAATATCTTTGACTGACGGACTGTCAAGTGAATGACGTAAAGTTGATTTTCTGGCGGTACGGCGACTGGCCGAGCCGCGGGTAATCTTCGATTGGTGGTGGATGCAGTGAGCAATGCGACAGGTACCGGCAGTCGGCGCGGCACGCTGCGAGCCGAGCAGAAGCGCGCAACCCGCGCCCGGCTGGTGGAGTCGGCGCGCGCGCTCTTCGCGGCCCGGGGCTACTCGGCGGTGACGGTCGACGACATCGCCGCCGACGTCGGATGCAGCCGGGCGACCTTCTACCTGCACTTCTCGGGCAAGGTGGAGATCCTGCTGGAGTTGGCCCAGGAGGGTCTGGCACCGAGCGCGCTGGCCTTCTATCAAGACCTCGACCGGGTACTCGAGACGGGATCGCGCGCCGAGTTCGCGGACTGGATCACCCGGGCCATCGAGTGGTTCCACAAGTACAAGGAGATGCTCCCGGCCTGGGACGAGGCGACGGCGCTCGAGCCCGAGTTCCGTGCGATCGCCCGGGACGGAATCCTCGCCCTCCCGAATTCGATGACGAGTTACCTCGCGCGCTGGCCGGAGGGTGAGCGCGACGAGGCCCGCCTGCGCATAGAACTCCTCGTGACGCAGCTCGAACGGTTCTTCACCCGGTGGGCGATGTTGGGCACGATCGACGTCTCCGCCGAGCGCGCCACCGAGGTGCTGACGGACATCTGGTTCCCCGCGTTGTCGGCGCCCGCCGCTCGGTAGACGACGGTCCGTGCCGGTCGCCGATCCGCCGGGGAGTTGCCGAACCCGGGTCGGCCGCGGCTTCGTGCCGCTGCGCTCCGCCTGACAGGATGGGGCGGTGACTACCGGAGCTTGGATTGCAATCGCGGCGGTACTGGCCGTTCTCATCGTGGCCCTCGTCGTGGGCGGTGTGCTGTACCGGCGTCGTCGGGTCAGCCTGCTGCCGCCGCCGTCGACGCCCGAACTGGGGGAGACCAAGGACCGCTCCGGCGGGTACAAGACTGCGGGCGGGATCAGCTTCAGTCAGGGGGCCACGGCCACCGCGCCGCCGAAGCCCGCGCCGGCACCCAAACCGACTCCCGAGGCCAAGCCCGCCCCCGAGGCCAAGCCCGCCCCCGAGGCCAAGCCCGCCCCCGAGGCCGCGCCCACCGTGGTGCCGGTAGCCGCCCCGGAGCCCGAGGTCGTTCCCGAGAGGACCGCACCCGCGGTCGAGGCGGCGCCGGAGGCGACCACACCCGCAGTCGAGGCGGCGCCGGAGGCACCCGCACTCGAGGCGCCCGCGCCGGAGACTGTCGAGCCCGAGGTTGTCGAGGCACCGGCGCCGACGCCGGAGGCTGCACCCGAGGCCGTGACTCCCGCGCCCGAGGTTGTCGCGCCCGAGGTCGGGGTGGAGGCGCCCACGGCCCCCGTTCTCGAGGAGATCGAACCCACCGCGGGCCGGCTCGACCGGCTGCGCGGCCGGCTCTCGCGCTCGCAGTCCGCGGTCGGCAAGAGCCTGCTGGGCCTGCTCGGCGGCGGCGACCTCGACGAGGACTCGTGGGAGGAGATCGAGGACACGCTGCTGATCGCGGACCTCGGCAGCGCCACCACCGAGCAGATCGTGACCCGACTGCGTGCCGAACTGGCCGCGGGCAGCGTCAAGACCGAGGCCGACGCCCGCGCCCTGCTGCGCACCGTCCTGATCGAGGCTCTGCACCCCGAGTTCGACCGTTCGATCAAGGCGCTTCCGCACGACGCGACGCCCGGTGTGCTGCTGGTGGTCGGCGTCAACGGCACCGGCAAGACCACCAGTACCGGCAAGCTCGCGCGCGTCCTGGTCGCCGACGGGCGCCGGGTGCTGCTCGGCGCCGCCGACACCTTCCGCGCTGCCGCCGCCGACCAGTTGCAGACCTGGGCGGAGCGGGTTGGCGCCGAGGTTGTGCGTGGCCCCGAGGGCGGTGACCCCGCCGCGATCGCCTTCGACGCGGTGACCAAGGGCATCGAGACCGGCGTGGACGTGGTGATCGTGGACACCGCCGGCCGCCTGCACACCAAGACCGGGCTGATGGACGAACTCGGCAAGGTGAAGCGGGTTGTGGAGAAGCGTGCCGTCGTGGACGAGGTGCTGTTGGTGCTCGACGCCACCGTCGGCCAGAACGGCCTGGTGCAGGCGCGGGTGTTCGCGGAGGTCGTGGACATCACCGGTGTGGTGCTGACCAAGCTCGACGGCACCGCCAAGGGTGGCATCGTCTTCCAGGTGCAGCGGGAGCTGGGCGTGCCCGTCAAGCTCGTCGGCCTGGGCGAGGGTGCGGACGATCTGGCGCCGTTCGAGCCGGCCGCGTTCGTGGACGCACTGCTCGGCTGAGTGGGCTTGTCGACCTGACTGCCCGGCCCCGCACCTGCGGGGCCGGGCAGTCTCTTCCTGCGGGTTTTCCATTTAGCGTAACGATTACGCAACAAACTTCCGCAATGAATAACAGTGATATTTCAGTCCTGTCTACTTGCGACGTCCGACGTGACCTGCGCCACATTTGGCCGGGCCGGTCGGGCTCACGCAACCGGAGAGGACAACGTGCGTACGAGCGCTGCAGTATCGAGGATCGGCCGTCGGATCGTCACCACTGCCGCCGCCACGGCGATGTGCGCGGGCGTGCTGGCGCCGGCGCTGGCCGCGCCCGCACAGGCCGACCCCCTCGGTGCCGCCAAGGGGCGGCTCGCCGAGGCCGTCGCGTCGGCCCACGGCGGTCCGGTGGTCTACCAGTTCGGTCCCGACTTCCGGCTCCCGATGGTCACCGCGGACGGCCGCGCGTACGACATGGCCACCGACAGCCGACTGGTCGTCATCCCCGGTGCCTCGCACTCCCGGCTGGTCTCGCAGCTGCTGTCCGACTCGAGCGGGCGATGCGAGGGCAACCCCAACGCGGTCACCGGCGACGGCACCCGGCAGAACGCCGAGCTCTACGGCCCGGTCGACGCCTGGCAACGGATGGGCTCGCCCGCCATCGCGATCAACGCCAACTTCTTCGACGTGCGGGCCCAGGGGGCCGGCGACAACTGGTCGAAGAGCGGTTGCAGCTCTCCGATGGGCGCCTACTACGACGCGCACCCCGACACCCACAGCGCCGCGTCCATCTTCGACCTGGGCAGCCGCTACTACGTCGGCAAGGAAGGCCTCAGCGACGGAGCCGGAAAGGTCTGGTCGCCGCTGTCGACCTTCGTCATCGGTGACAGCTTCCTGGGCATGCCGACCGACGCGAACTTCGACATCCGCGACGCCGATTCGGTTCACAACAACGGCGCCGCGGAGCAGTTGGTGAACCAGCTCGAGTTCAGCGGCAAGTCCTTCGTCGCCTTCGGCGGCCTCAAGCTGCGCGCCCCCGGCCAGGAATTCCAGTTCGTCGACAGCCCGGTCCGCAAGGCCGCACGCACCGCGATCGGTTACAACACCGCCCGCGACGAGCTGTACGTCTTCCAGGGAGGCAGCAACGAGAGTGACGGATTCAGCATCGGCAACGTCCAGGACCTCTTCCGTGCCCTCGGCTCGGACAAGGCCGTGGTGCTCGACGGCGGCGGCTCGTCCGCGATGGTGCTCAGCAAGAACGCCGGGCTCACCTGGGCGGGCCAGGGCATCAACGCCGGGATCGCGCCGGCCGGTGCCTGCGCGGAGGTCCCCGGGGCGTACTGCTCGGACGGCGAGGGTCGCCGGGTGCCCGGTTGGCTGGGCCTGCGCACGGCACCCTGAAACCTGGTTGCAACACGTTTCGGGGATGCGTTCACGTGAGTGAAACACCGCGGCGGCACAGGCGAAACACCAGCTGAGCACTCTTCTCCCTAGGTCGACAGCCGCACCGGCGAGACGACAGAAGAGGAGGCTCAACGTGGAATTTCCCACAATCGGGGCACCGGACACCGGCGACACCGCATGGATGCTGATCAGCGCCGCGCTCGTGTTGTTGATGACCCCGGGACTCGCGTTCTTCTACGGCGGCATGGTTCGCGCCAAGAGTGTGCTGAACATGATCATGATGAGCATCGGCGCCATGGGCGTGGTGGGCATCCTCTGGGTCCTGTACGGCTACTCGATGGCCTTCGGGGAGGACACGGGTCACCTGTTCGGTGACCCGTTCCAGTACTTCGGCCTCAAGGGCCTGTTCGGTGGTTCGTACCTGGGTGATGCGAGTACCGGTGCCGCGGCGGCCATCCCGCTGGTCGGCACCATCCCGGCGACGGTGTTCGTCGCCTTCCAGGCGATGTTCGCGATCATCACGGTGGCGCTGATCTCCGGCGCCGTGGCGGACCGGTTGCGGTTCGGCCCGTGGTTGCTCTTCGCCGGCCTGTGGGCGACGGTCGTCTACTTCCCGGTCTCGCACTGGGTGTTCGCGTTCGACGGTGTCACCGCCGAGAACGGCGGCTGGATCGCGAACCAGCTCAAGGCAATCGACTTCGCCGGCGGTACCGCCGTGCACATCAACGCCGGCGTCGCGGGCCTGGTGCTGGCGATCGTCCTCGGCAAGCGCCGCGGCTGGCCGGCCACCCCGTTCCGCCCGCACAACCTGCCGTTCGTGATGCTCGGCGCGGCGCTGCTGTGGTTCGGCTGGTTCGGCTTCAACGCGGGATCGGCGGTGGGGTCCAACGGAATTGCGGGCGCCACCTTCATCACGACCGTCGTCGCCACCTGTGCCGCGATGCTGGCCTGGCTGCTCGTCGAGCGCCTGCGTGACGGCCACGCCACCACCCTGGGCGGCGCGTCCGGCATCGTTGCCGGACTGGTCGCGATCACCCCGGCCTGCTCGTCGGTGAACGTGCTCGGGGCCCTGTTCGTCGGTGTCGTCGCCGGCGCCCTCTGCGCCCTCGCGGTCGGCCTCAAGTTCCGGTTCGGCTTCGACGACTCGCTCGACGTCGTCGGCGTCCACCTGGTGGGCGGACTCGTCGGCACCCTGCTGGTCGGTCTGGTCGCAACGACAGAGGCGCCCGCCGGCGTCGACGGCCTGTTCTATGGTGGGGGTTTCGACCAGTTGTGGCGTCAGGCAGTCGGCGCGGGCGCTGTTCTGCTGTACTCGCTGGTGGCCACCACCATCGTTGCTCTCGTCGTGAAGTACACGATCGGCCTGCGGGTCAGCGACGATGCGGAGGCCCTCGGCGTGGACGAGACAGAGCACGCAGAGAACGCATACGACTTCGCCGCGATGGCGGGCAGTTCGGTACCGGGGCGTGTGAGCGTCAGAGAGGCATGAGAGACATGAAGCTGATTACTGCGATCGTCAAGCCGTTCACCCTCGAGGACGTGAAGGCCGGTTTGGAGCAGGCCGGTGTGCTGGGCATGACCGTGAGCGAGGTCCAGGGGTACGGCCGCCAGAAGGGCCACACCGAGGTGTACCGGGGTGCCGAGTACTCGGTCGACTTCGTGCCGAAGGTCCGGGTCGAGGTGGTCGTGGACGACTCGGCCGTCGACAAGGTCGTCGAGGTGATCGTCGAGGCGGCGCGCACCGGGAAGATCGGCGACGGCAAGGTCTGGGTCTCTCCGGTCGAATCGGTGATCCGAGTCCGGACGGGCGAGAGGGGCGCGGATGCGCTCTGACCCCACAGGGTCCCGAAAGGGTGGCCCCGATCCCGCTGCATCGTCGGCGGGGTCGGGGCCACCCCCGTCTGGGGGCACCGCCGCCGCCGACGACCTGGCCAGGGCCCGGAAGAAGTTGCTGGACGGCGGTTCTCGGACTCGACGGCTGGACGCCGTCACGCTGCGGCTGGCGCTGGTGGACCTGCACGAGCTCTGGCTCACGACCAAGGGTGCCGAGCTGGGCATCCTGCCGGACTCCGGGTTCGCGCTGGTCGCGGTCGGCGGGCTCGGCCGGCGCGAGCTGCTGCCGTACTCGGACCTCGACCTGGTGCTCCTGCACGACGACATGGACCCGCGAATCGTCGCGGACGTGGCGGACCGGCTCTGGTACCCGTTGTGGGACGCGCACATCAAGCTCGACCACAGCGTGCGCACGGTGCCGCAGGCGCTGCAGGTGGCGGCGGCCGACGTGACCGCGGCGCTCGGGCTGCTCGAGGCCCGGCACATCGCGGGCGACGCCGAGCTCAGCGGCGGGCTGATCGTGGACGTGCGACGGCAGTGGCGCGCGTCGATCCGTTCCCGGTTCGACGAACTGATCGAGCTGACCGAGGCGAGGTGGGCGCGCAGCGGCGAGATCGCGCACCGCGCCGAACCCGACGTGAAGAACGGGCGGGGCGGGCTCCGCGACGTCCAACTGCTCAGCGCGCTGGCGATCGCGCAGCTCACCGACGCGGCGACGGGCCTGGGCCCGGACACTCCCGGCGGGGGGCTGGCGCTGGCCCACGACCGGCTGCTCGACGTGCGCACCGAACTGCACCGGGTGGCGGGCCGTGCCCGGGACCAGCTGCGGGCCCAGGACGCGGACGAGATCGGCGCCGCGCTGGGGATCGGCGACCGCTTCGACCTGGCCCGGATGCTCAGCGACGCGGCTCGCACCGTCAGCTACTCGGTGGAGGTGGGGCTGCGCACCGCCGCGAACACCCTTCCGCGCCGGGGTCTCTCACGGTTGCGGCGGGTGCCGGTGCGGCGCCCGCTCGACGAGGGTGTGGTCGAGCACGCGGGTGAGGTGGTCCTGGCCCGGGACGCGAAGCCGACGAAGGATCCGGGGCTGATCCTGCGGGTCGCCGCGGCGGCCGCGCAGACCGGGATGCCGATCTCCGCGTCGACGCTGAACCGGCTCTCCGACAGCGCGCCGGAGCTACGCGAACCGTGGCCGCGGGAGGCGCTCGGGGACCTGCTCGTGGTGCTCGGCTCCGGCCGGCGCGCGGTCGCGGTGATCGAGGCGCTCGATCGCACCGGGCTGTGGGGCCGGCTGCTGCCCGAATGGGGGGCGGTGCGGGACCTGCCGCCGCGCGATGCCGTGCACACCTGGACCGTGGACCGGCACCTGGTGGAGACGGCGTGCTACGCCAGCGCGCTCACCACCCGGGTCTCGCGGCCCGACCTGCTGGTGCTCGGGGCGGTGCTGCACGACATCGGCAAGGGGCGCGGCGGCGACCACAGCGTGGTCGGCGCCGACCTGGCCACCGCCATCGGAAACCGGCTGGGGCTGTGGCCGGCGGACGTCGCGACGCTCAGCGCGATGGTCCGTCACCACCTGCTGCTGCCGCACACCGCGACCCGCCGTGACCTCGACGACCCGGCGACCGTGCAGACGGTGGTGGACGCGCTCGGCGGTGACCCGGTGCTGCTCGACTTGCTGGGCGCACTCGCGGAGGCGGACTCGCTGGCCACCGGCCCGGGGGTGTGGGGGGAGTGGAAGTCGTCGCTGATCGGCGAGCTGGTCCGGCGGTGCCGGATGCTGATGGCGGGCGACGAACTGCCCGCGCCGCCGCCGATCGACCCGGCGCACGCTGAACTGGCCATCGCCGGCGGAGTTCACGTCCTACTCGATCCCGCGCCCGGTGCACACACCTACACGGTGACGGTCGTCGCGCCCGACACGCCGGGCCTGCTCTCGGATGCGGCGGGGGTGCTGGCGTTGCACTCGCTGCGGGTGCTCTCGGCCGCGGTGGGCAGTCACGGCGACGCGGCGGTGAACACGTTTGTCGTGGCACCGCGGTTCGGGGCGCCGCCGCAGGCCGGTCTGCTGCGGCAGGAACTGATCCGGGCCGGAGCTGGGGAGCTGGACCTCGTCGCGATGCTCGAGGACAAGGAACGGCAGGCCCAGGCCGAGCAGGCCCTGGACCGCGGCGCCGACGCGGTTCCGGTGCTGTTCGCGCAGGCCCCGCCGCGGATCCTCTGGGCGGAGGCGGGGGACGGCCAGGTCATCGTCGAGCTGCGGGCGGAGGACCGGCTCGGGCTGCTGTGCCGGCTGGCCAGCGTGCTCGAACACAGCGGTGCCGACGTGCGGTGGGCGCGGGTGTCGACGCTGGGTGCGTCGGTGCTCGACGTCTTCTGCCTGGACCTCGGCGGCCGCGACTCACGGGCGGTGCGACAGGAGTTGGAGTCGGCGCTGCTCGCGGTGGTGCCGCCGCAGCCGCCGCAGAAGGACGGCGGGGACGTGGCCGCAGGGGCGAACAGCTAGGCTGAGTGCACAGTCTGCGTCGAGGGTCTCGCCGGCAACGGCATGCGTTTCCGGCGAGCCCGCCCGGCGTTTCACGTCCCGCAACAGCCAGGAGCCCGATCGGTGTTCGAATCCCTTTCCGACAGGTTGACCGGTACCCTCAAGGACCTCCGGGGCAAGGGGCGTCTGTCGGGCGCCGACATCGATGCGACCTGCCGGGAGATCCGGCTCGCCCTGCTCGACGCCGACGTCGCGCTTCCGGTAGTCCGGTCGTTCATCGCGAAGATCAAGGAACGCGCCAAGGGCGCCGAGGTCTCCGGTGCGCTGAACCCGGCACAGCAGGTCGTCAAGATCGTCAACGAGGAGCTCGTCGGGATCCTCGGCGGCGAGACCCGGCGGATCCAGTTCGCGAAGAACCCGCCGACCGTCATCATGCTGGCCGGCCTGCAGGGCTCCGGTAAGACCACGCTGGCGGGCAAGCTCGCGAAGTGGCTGACCGGGCAGGGGCACACGCCGCTGCTGGTGGCCTGCGACCTGCAGCGTCCGGGCGCGGTCAGCCAGCTGAAGATCGTCGGCGAGCGGGCCGGCGCGGCGGTCTTCGCGCCGCACCCGGGCACCTCGATCGGCGGCGGCGACAACGAGCTGGGCCAGTCGGCGGCCGACCCTGTGGAGGTGGCCCGCCAGGGCATCGCCGAGGCCCGGGCCAAGCAGCACGACGTGGTCATCGTCGACACCGCCGGACGGCTCGGCATCGACGAGGAACTGATGGGCCAGGCCGCGGGCATCCGCGACGCCGTGCAGCCCGACGAGATCCTGTTCGTGCTCGACGCGATGACCGGTCAGGACGCCGTGCACACCGCGGAGGCGTTCCAGGCCGGCGTCGGGTTCACCGGTGTGGTGCTCACCAAGCTGGACGGCGACGCCCGCGGTGGCGCCGCGCTCAGCGTCCGGGAGATCACCGGCCGGCCGATCATGTTCGCGTCGACCGGCGAGAAGCTCGAGGACTTCGACGTCTTCCACCCGGACCGGATGGCCAGCCGGATCCTCGGCATGGGCGACGTGCTCAGTCTCATCGAGCAGGCCGAGCAGGTCTTCGACGCCAAGCAGGCCGAGGCCGCCGCGCACAAGATCGGCTCCGGCCAGCTCACCCTCGAGGACTTCCTCGAGCAGATGATGGCCGTGCGCAAGATGGGCCCGATCGGCAACCTGCTGGGCATGCTGCCGGGCGCCGGCCAGATGAAGGACGCGCTCGCCAACGTCGACGAGAAGCAACTCGACCGGGTGCAGGCGATCATCCGCGGCATGACCCCGGCCGAGCGCGAGGACCCCAAGATCATCAACGCCTCCCGCCGGCTGCGCATCGCCAACGGTTCCGGCGTCAAGGTCTCCGACGTCAACCAGCTGGTGGACCGGTTCTTCGAGGCCCGCAAGATGATGTCCGCGATGGCCGGCCGGATGGGCATGCCCGGTGCCCGGGCGAACCAGCGCAGCAAGAAGGGCAAGAAGGGCAAGAAGGGCGGCAAGGGCCCGACTCAGCCGAAGATCCGCGGCGGTTTCCCCGGGATGCCTGCGGGCATGCCCGGTGGCTTCCCCGGCCTGCCCGCGGGAATGGACCTGTCCAAGATGCCGCCCGGGCTCGACGAGCTGCCGCCGGGCCTCGACGGCTTCGACCTCTCAAAGCTGAAGCTGCCGAAGAACTAGCCGTGGCACTGCGGTTGGCGGGTCTGGGGCTGCCCGACGAGCAGCCCGTCGAACTGTGGGTCGACGGCGGGGTGGTCTCCACCGATCCGGTTCCGGGGGCGCAGACGCTCACCGAGTCGGGGTGGATCCTGCCCGGGTTGGTCGACGCGCACTGTCATGTCGGGATCCGCTACGGCGGCGGCCACGAGGACGAGGCGGGCACGGTCGCCCAGGCGCAGACCGAACGCGACGCCGGCGTGCTGCTGCTGCGCGATGCGGGCTCGCCGGTGGACACCCGCGACCTCGACCAGCGCGCGGACCTGCCGCGGATCGTCCGGGCGGGTCGGCACATCGCGATGACCAAGCGGTACATCCGCGGCCTGCCGATCGACCTCGACGACGAGTCCCAGTTGCCGGCCGCCGTGACCGAGCAGGCACTGCGCGGCGACGGCTGGGTCAAGCTCGTCGGCGACTGGATCGACCGCTCGGTGGGGGACCTGCGCCCGCTGTGGAGCGACGCCGTGCTCAAGGAGGCGATCGACGCCGCTCACCGGGTGGGTGCCCGGGTGACCGCGCACGTCTTCGGCGAGGAGGCACTGCCCGGCCTGATCGAGGCGGGCATCGACTGCATCGAGCACGGCACCGGCCTGACCGACTCGACGATCGAGGCGATGGCCGAGCGGGGGACCGCACTGGTGCCGACGCTGATCAACATCGCGACGTTCCCGGAGATCGCCGACTCGGCGGACCGGTTCCCGGTGTACGCCGCGCACATGCGGGACCTGCACGCGCGGGTCGGCGCGACGATCGGGTCCGCCCACGAGGCCGGCATCCCGATCTACGCGGGCACCGACGCCGGCGGATCCATCCGGCACGGCCGGATCGCCGACGAGGTGGCCGCCCTGGCCGCGGTGGGCCTGGGGCCGACGAAGGCGCTCGGTGCCGCCTGCTGGGATGCTCGCGCCTGGCTGGGGCATCCGGGTCTGGAGCCGGGTGCTCCCGCCGATCTGCTTGTCTACGAACGCGATCCGCGCACCGGGCCGGAGGTGCTCGCGTCACCCGACCTGGTGGTGCTGCGCGGCCGGGTGGTCAGGGCGCGGGGCCGGTTCGCCTGACGGTTGCCGCGGAGCGGCGGGCCCGACTACTTGGCGCAGGGGTCGCCGCCGTCCGCGGGGCGCGAGGTGAACCGCACCTCGCTCACCGAGGTCACGTCGTTGAACGGGGCGGCCGTCACGCCGGCCTTGTTGGTCACCGGCTGACCGTCAACGGTCGCGGTGACGGTCATCGTCGCCGTCCGGGTGGTCGTGTCCACCGGCATCGTCTGGATCCCGCGTTCGGGACGCAGTTGCTGCTCGACGCTGGTGCCGTCGTCGAACGTCCAGGTGACGCGGGTGACCTTCCGGTTCTGGGTGAACCGGTCCGAGCCGTCGACGTCCACCTTGTCGTAGCCGGGGTCGATGCCGACGGCGGTGAGGTGCACCCCGCACACGAAGCTCATCGACAGCCGCTGCCCCTGCGTGCCCGAGCAGCGCCACGCGGTGGTGAGGTCGCCGTCGATCGCGTTGGGCGCCTCGTACGAATGCTGGCGGCCGGCGGAGTCCACCGCGGGCGGGTAGGTGGTGCAGGTGGGCAGCGCGGCGGTCGGGGTGACGGCGATGGATTCCGTGTCTCCGAATTCGAAGCCGCCGTCGGCCTCGGCGCCCCCGGCGAAGTCGCCACCCGAGTCGGGTTCGGCCGAGCCGTCGGTGTTGCGGTCGTCGAGCGTCCGGTTGACGAGGTACCCGCCGCCGCCGAGCAGCGCGATCACCGCCGCGATCGAGGTGAGCAGGATCAGCCAGGTGCGTCCGGACAGCGGCTGCCGCAGTGGGGGCGGCGGCCCGGGGGTGAACGGGGGAGGCGGTACCGGGCCGGCCGGTGGCGGGCCGACTGGCGGCATGACGACGGTTGGCGGGTCGGCGGCCGGGGACGCCGGCGGTTCGGCCTGGGGTTTGTCGGCCTGGGCCTGCGGTTCGTCGGACGGTGGGGTGTCGGTCATGCGGTCTCCGCTCGCGTCCGGGCTGGCTGTCTCGTCTGGGCACTGAGGTTGTGCGGCACTGCGCTCGCCGGTCGAGGTCCGGCACCGGTGAAGTCTAGGTCGACGACCTGACGAGACTCCGCGAATCCGGGTCCGGCGCGGCGCGGCCGACCCCGCGGTCGGGCGATTCGCTGCGAGGGTCCCGTGTCTGGCAGAATGGACCGCTGTTCGCCCGTCTCCGGTTACGTACCGCGCGGCGGTCACGACAATCCCTCAACGCGAAACCGGGTGCGCAGGCCTTGCGCATCGCTGAATTGCGCAGTGACCACCTGAAAGGCTTCACAATGGCTGTCAAGATCAAGCTCATGCGGCTCGGCAAGATCCGCACCCCGCACTACCGCATCGTCATCGCCGACTCTCGCACCCGCCGCAACGGCCGTGCGATCGAGACCATCGGCAAGTACCACCCCAAGGAAGACCCGTCGGTCATCGAGATCGATTCCGAGCGCGCGCTGTACTGGCTCGGCGTCGGCGCCCAGCCCACCGAGCCGGTCGAGAACCTGCTCAAGATCACCGGTGACTGGCAGAAGTTCAAGGGCCTGCCGGGCACCGAGGGCACCCTGAAGTTCAAGGCCGAGAAGCCGTCCAAGCTCGAGCTCTTCCAGGCCGCGCTGGCGCAGGCCGACAGCGAGCCGGTGGCCGAGGCCATCACCCCGAAGAAGAAGAAGGCTGCCAAGGCCGACGAGGCCGAGGCTGCTGCCGAGGCGCCCGCCGAGGCCGCTGCGGATTCCGAGGCTGCTGACAAGTGAGTGCCGTTGTCGCCGACGCCGTCGAACATCTTGTTCGCGGCATCGTCGCCAATCCCGACGACGTCCGGGTGGAGCTGAACACCGGACGCCGCGGGCGCACCGTGGAGGTGCACGTGCACCCCGAGGACCTGGGCAAGGTCATCGGGCGTGGCGGGCGCACCGCCACCGCTCTGCGGACCCTGGTCACCGGCATCGGTGGCCGTGGGATCCGCGTCGACGTGATCGACACCGATCAGTAATCAACACCGATCAGTAGTCAGTCAACACAGATCAGTAGTCGGGAGCAATCAGTGGAGCTCGTCATCGGGCGTGTGGCCAAGTCGCACGGGATCCGGGGAGAGCTGGCCGTAGACATACGGACAGACGACCCCGATCAGCGCTTTGCCGTAGGCGCAGTCCTGCACGGCCGCAAGCCCCGCGAGCAGAAGCTCACCAGTTACACGGTGGAGGCCGCCCGGGAACACTCCGGGCGGCTTCTGCTGCGTCTGCGCGGTATCGACGATCGGACCAAGTCCGACGCCATGCGCGGAACACTCTTCCTGGTCGATCCCGCGGATCTTCCGCCCTCGGACGACCCCGACGAGTTCTACGATCATGAACTCGAGGGCCTCGCGGTCCGGTTGACCGACGGCACCCCCGTCGGCACCGTGCTCGAGGTGCTGCACTCCGCGGCGGGCGAACTGCTCTCCATCCGCCCCGAGGGCCAGGACGCGGGGGAGCTCCTCGTCCCGTTCGTCGCGGCGATCGTCACGTCGGTTTCCGTCGCCGACGGCGTGATCGAGATCGACCCTCCCGAAGGACTTCTGGATCCGGAGTAAGCCGTGCGCCTCGATGTCATCACGATCTTCCCCGAGTACCTCGAACCGCTCCGGACGGCGCTGCTGGGCAAGGCCATCGACAAGGGCCTGATCTCGGTGGGCGTCCGCGACCTGCGGGACTGGACCCACGACGTGCACAAGGCCGTCGACGACTCACCGTACGGTGGCGGCCCCGGCATGGTCATGAAGCCGACAGTGTGGGGCGACGCGCTCGACGAGGTGCTCGGCACCGAACCCGACGACGACGTCGTCCTCGTGGTCCCCACCCCGGCCGGCGTGCCGTTCACCCAGGCCACCGCGCACCGGTGGGCGGGGGAGAAGCGCCTCGTCTTCGCCTGCGGCCGGTACGAGGGCATCGACCAGCGGGTCTTCGACGACGCCGCCCGGCGGGTGCGCGTCGAGGAGGTCAGCATCGGCGACTACGTGCTGATCGGCGGCGAGGCCGCCGTGCTGGTGATGGTCGAGGCCGTGGTCCGGCTGCTGCCGGGAGTGCTCGGCAATCAGCAGTCACACCAAGAGGATTCGTTCTCCGACGGGCTGCTCGAGGGGCCCAGCTACACCCGTCCGGTGAGCTGGCGCGGGCTGGACGTCCCCCCGGTGCTGCTGTCCGGGAACCACGCGCACGTCGAGGCCTGGCGCCGGGAGCAGTCGCTGGCCCGGACCGCGGAGCGCCGGCCCGACCTGCTGCCCTGAGTCCCCTGTTGCCTGACCCGGTGGTCGCCGCTAGCCGATTCGCCCGTCCGGGAACAGGATTCGTACCACCCCGGTGAGGGTGGCGCGCGCATGCTCGGCGCTGGCGTCGTCCGCGGCGTTGGTCAGTGAGGTGTCGGGGTAGGTCGTCGCCTCGTCGTCCAGGTCGTCGTCGAGGCTGTCGCCGATGTGCCAGTTCGGCGGTGGGGCCCCCTCGTAGGTGACCTCCTCGCGGGAGACGAGCGCCAGCACGTAGCGGTCGTCGGGGCCGGCCACCCCCGTCGTCAGGTGGATCCACCGCCCCGCGGTGCAGCACATCCAGCCCTGCTTGACGGCCAGTTCCGGCTGATCGGGGAGTCCGTCCGGGAGCCCGAAACCCTGGTCGTAGCCGTCCGCGGATTCCGCGCTCGCGGACCTCAGGTGCTCCGTCATCTCGCGCCGGTGGGCCGCGTCGAGTCCGCCGCGCCCGTCGAGCAGTCCGGAGTAGTAGCCGACGAGGTCGGCCGCGGTGGTGAGGGTGTTCCACCAGTTGCCGTCGTACGGCGCGGAGGTGGCGGTAAGCCCGTACCGCGCAGCCACGTCGTCGACGATCTCGCTGCCGCCGTACTCGGCCCACAGCACGTTCGCGGCGTCGTCGTCGGAGTGCTCGAGCATCCGGCCGACCAGATCGCGCTCGTCCTCGTCGAGTTCGAACGACTCGGTCGACTCGCGGTACGCCAACTCATCGGCGATGAAGAGCTTTGCGACGGAAGCGGTTTCGACGGAATCGGCGTCCGCGGATCCGAGGTAGCGGTGGTCGCGACGGTCGAGCAGTGCGATCGAGACCTCCGCGCCACGTTCGAGCGCGGACCGGGTCGCCTCGGTCACCCGGTCCTCGATGCCGGGCGAGAACAGCTCCGGCGTCGTGGTCGGCGGCATCGGCGTGGGCAGGGCCGCCGCGGGTGCCGGTGGCGGTGCGGCGACGCGCGTGTCGACGGGCACGGCGGGGTCCGCGGACACGCCCGGGATGAGGCCGGACCATTCCTCGGCGGACATCTCCGCTCCGGGCGTGGAGGTGCACCCGGCGGCCACGCCGACTGCCAGGCACAGCGCGGCCAGACGCCCCGCGCGACCGTTCATGCCCACCCTCTCGATCCAATCCGGCATTGCTCTCGGCCGCAAGGCCGACAACAGGCTAGCGGTAGGGTCGATCGTCGTGACCTCAGCTCTGAAATCAGTCAACCAGCGAATCGCCGAGGAACTCGACGTTCGGGAAGAACAGGTGCGGGCTGCGGTCGACCTGCTCGACGGCGGGGCGACGGTGCCCTTCATCGCCCGGTACCGCAAGGAGGTGACCGGCACCCTGGACGACGCTCAGCTGCGCGACCTCGAGGAACGGCTGCGGTACCTGCGTGAGCTCGACGAGCGCCGGCTCGCGGTGCTCGAGTCGATCCGGTCCCAGGACAAGCTGGACCCGCAGCTCGAGGACCAGATCATGCTCGCCGACACCAAGGCGCGCCTCGAGGACATCTACCTGCCGTTCAAGCCGAAGCGTCGCACCAAGGCGCAGATCGCGCGCGAGGCCGGGCACCAGCCGGTGGCCGACGCCCTGCTGACCGACCCGACCACCGATCCCGCGCAGTACACGGCGGAACAGCTCGACGGCGCGCGCTCCATCCTGGTCGAGCAGTTCGCGGAGGACGCGGACCTGGTCGGGGAGCTGCGCGAGCTGATGTGGACCCGCGGCCAGGTCAAGTCCGCCGTCCGCAAGGGCAAGGAGACCGAGGGCGCCAAGTTCGCGGACTACTTCGAGTTCTCCGAGCCCTTCGGGAAGCTGCCGAGTCACCGCATCCTCGCGATGTTCCGCGGCGAGAAGGAGGAGGTGCTCTCGCTGACCCTGGACCCGGAGACCGAGGAGCAGGCGCCCGGGGTGGCCAGCGTCTACGAGGGCCGGATCGCCTCGAAGTTCGGCGTCGCCGACCGCGGGCGTCCGGCGGACCGGTGGCTGCTCGACACCGTGCGCTGGGCATGGAAGACGAAGATGCTCATCACCCTCGGCATCGACACCCGGATGCGGTTGCGGCAGTCGGCCGAGCGCGACGCCGTCGACGTGTTCGCGATGAACCTCAAGGACCTGCTGCTGGCCGCGCCCGCGGGCACCCGCGCGACGATGGGCCTGGACCCGGGGTTCCGCACCGGCACGAAGGTCGCCGTCGTCGACTCCACCGGCAAGGTGCTTGCGTACGACACCATCTACCCGCACCAGCCGGCGAACAAGTGGGACCAGTCCCTCGCCACGCTTGCCGCGCTGGCCGCCAAGCACAAGGTCGACCTGATCGCGATCGGCAACGGCACCGCCTCGCGGGAGACGGACGCGCTGGCGGCGGACCTGATCAAGAAGTTCCCCGAGGCCGGGCTGACCAAGGTGATGGTCTCGGAGGCCGGCGCGTCGGTGTACTCGGCGTCCGCCTACGCATCCGCCGAACTGCCGGACCTGGACGTGTCGATCCGCGGCGCGGTGTCCATCGCGCGGCGGCTGCAGGACCCGCTCGCGGAACTGGTGAAGATCGACCCGAAGTCCATCGGCGTCGGCCAGTACCAGCACGACATCTCCGAGACCCTGCTGGCGCGCTCGCTGGCCGCGGTCGTCGAGGACGCGGTGAACGCGGTCGGCGTCGACGTCAACACCGCCTCGGTGCCGCTGCTCGCGCGGGTCTCGGGGATCACCGGATCGCTGGCCGAGTCGATCGTCGCGCACCGCGACGCGAACGGACCGTTCCGCAGCCGCCGCGGCCTCAAGGACGTGGCGCGACTCGGCCCCAAGGCCTTCGAGCAGTGCGCCGGCTTCCTCAAGATCACCGACGGCGACGACCCGCTCGACGCGTCGGCCGTGCACCCCGAGGCCTACCCGGTGGTGCGGCGGATCGTCGGGGCCAGCGGGTGCGGGGTCAAGGAGATCATCGGCAACACCGCAGCCCTGCGCGGCCTGCGCCCGCAGGACTTCGCGGACGAGACGTTCGGCCTGCCCACCGTCACCGACATCATCGCGGAACTCGAGAAGCCGGGCCGCGACCCGCGTCCGGAGTTCAAGACCGCGACGTTCGCGTCGGGCGTGGAGAAGGTGGCCGACCTCAAGCCCGGCATGACGCTCGAGGGCGTCGTCACCAACGTCGCGGCCTTCGGCGCGTTCGTCGACGTCGGGGTGCACCAGGACGGGCTGGTGCACGTCTCGGCGATGTCGCACAACTTCGTCAAGGACCCGCGTGAGGTGGTCAAGTCCGGTGACGTGGTCCGGGTCAAGGTGATGGAGGTGGACCTGCCGCGCCAGCGGATCGGGTTGAGCCTGCGTCTGGACGACGAGCCCGGCGCCGCCAAGCCGGACGGCCCGCGCGGTCAGGGCGGCGGGCAGCGTCAGGGCGGTCAGCGGGACGGCGGATCACGTCAGGGCGGCGGCCAGCGTGGTGGCGGTCAGCGTGGCGGTGGCCAGCGTCAGGGCAGCGGGTCGGCGGCCGGCAACCCCGCGGGCGGCTCGATGGCCGACGCCCTCCGCAAGGCCGGCTTCGGCAAGTAGGCAGCTCCTGCTCGTGCGCGGTTTGCGGGTCCCTTGACCCGCGAGCCGCGCACGCGCCTTCAGTAGCCGCCGAGGCCCTTGCCGATCATCACCACGCCGATCACCAGCAGCAGCGTCGCCATCACGGCCGCGTTGTTGGCGGTCAGCCAGGACTTGAGGTCCTGCAGCCACGCCGTCGCGCGCTCGCGGGCGGCGAAGTAGGCGATCACCGGTACCGCCACCGTGCTGGCGGCCAGCACCGTGAACACGATCCCGGTGACCACGATTGTCCCGCCGCTGGCGTCGAGCTGCGCGACGGCCACCGCGGCGCCGATGATCATCAGCAGGTTCTTCGGGTTCACCGCGGACAACGCGAAACCCAGGCCGAGGGCCTTGCCGGGGGTGACCTTGTCGATCGCGGCGAGCCACCCGGGCATCGTCGGTTCCTCTCCGGGCCGCGGGCGCCCGCGCCACTGCTTGACCGCGAGCCCGAGCAGCGCGACACCGAGGACGATCTTGATCGTCGCGGTGGTGGCGTTGCCGCCGTCGCCGGTGCCGAGGTCCACCGCGCTCGCGATCGCGACGAAGACCGTGTAGCCCACCACGATGCCCAGCACCCAGCCGACGGCGAAGGACGTCGCGGTGCTGCCCGCCTTCGGCGTCAGCAGCATCAGGATCGCCGCGATGATCGGGATCGGGCTGATCGCGACGCCGAGGGCGAGGGGGAGTACGTCACCTATTGCTGTTCCCATGGGCGGGAGCCTGTCAGGGCGACGGTCACGCCGGACCATCCCTGGCGGGTGAAGTGTTCCGGCTGCGCGGAATACGGGCCGGGTGACATGCTCGACGCATGGTGTCGAGTACCCAGCCGGAGGAACCAGTGCCGAGCAAGACCGTGTTGACCAAGACCGCGTCGACGAAGACTCCGTCCACGAAGACTGCGTTGATGAAGGACATGTCCTGGATCCCCGGGGGGCTCTTCTGGATGGGCTCCGAGGACTTCTACCCGGAGGAGCGCCCGGTCCACCAGGTTCAGGTGGACGGGTTCTGGATGGACACCCATCAGGTGACGGTCGCCGAGTTCCGCCGGTTCGTCAAGGACACCGGGCACGTCACGGTCGCCGAGACCGCGCCCGACGCCGCCGACTACCCCGACGCGGACCCGGCGCTGCTGGTGCCGGGGTCGCTGGTGTTCATGCCGCCGCCCGGACCGGTCTCGCTCGACGACTACCACCAGTGGTGGTCCTGGGTGCCGGGCGCCGACTGGCGTCACCCCGAAGGCCCGCAGAGCAATGTCGGTGGGCGCGAACGACATCCGGTGACGCACGTCGCGCACACCGATGCGCTGGCCTACGCGGCCTGGGCGGGCAAGGACCTGCCCACCGAGGCGGAGTGGGAGTTCGCGGCCCGCGGCGGACTGGACCGGGCCGTGTACTCATGGGGCGACGAGTACACCCCCGGTGGCCGCCAGCAGGCCAACACCTGGCAGGGCCAGTTCCCCTGGGAGAACCTGGCCGAGGACGGCTTCGTCGGCACCTCGCCGGTCGGCAGCTTCCGGCCCAACGGGTACGGCCTGGTCGACATGGCCGGCAACGTGTGGGAGTGGACGACGGACCTCCACACCGCGGACCACAGCGTCAGCGGCAAGAACGTCGCGCCCGCGAGTTCGTGCTGCATCCCCAGCAACCCGAGGATCGACGCGGCCGCCCCGCGCGACGGGGAGGTGTACCCGCGCCGGGTGATCAAGGGCGGCTCGCACCTGTGCGCCCCGAACTACTGCCTGCGCTACCGGCCCGCGGCCCGCCAGGGCGAGACCGAGGAGACCTCGACCTGCCACGTGGGCTTCCGGTGCGTGGTGCGGGGGCAGGGACCGGGCTGATGCACCGCTGGCTGCAGGACGAGATCATCGCACACGGCCGGTTGCCGCTGCTGTTCTTCCTGCTGGGCTTCATCGGCGGCTTCGTGTTCATCCGGTTGAGCGTGCGGATGATCCGCGCGAAGGTGCGGTGGTGGCCCGGGAACGTCACGCCTGGCGGCCAGCACGTGCACCACGTGGTGTTCGGGGTGATCGCGATGCTGGTCTCGGGGGTCGCGCTGATCGCCGTGTACGAGGACGCCACCCAGACCACCGGCGCCGCGTTGGCGGCCTGCTTCGGGATCGGGGCGGCGCTGGTCCTCGACGAGTTCGCCCTGATCTTCTACCTGAAGGACGTGTACTGGGAGGAGGAGGGGCGGGCCTCGGTGGACGCGGTGTTCGTGGCACTCGCGGTGACGGGACTGCTGCTCGTCGGCGCCCGGCCCGACGCGATCGTCAACGTCTCGGACTTCCGCGACAACCCCGAGGCCTGGGTGCGGGTGGTGCTCGCGGTGGGCGTGCTGATCAGTCTCGCGGTCGCCGCCGTGGTGATCGCGAAGGGCAAGATCTGGACCGGTCTGTTCGGGATGTTCTTCTTCCCGATGCTGCTGGTCGGGTCGATCCGGCTGAGCCGGCCCGGTGCGCCCTGGGCGCGGTGGCGGTACGCGGACAAGCCGAAGAAGATGCGGCGCGCACTCGAACGGGAGAAGCGGTACCGCCGGCCGATGATCCGGGCCAAGATCTACGTGCAGGACCTGGTCGCCGGGAAGCCGAGCGTCGCGCACGCGGTGGCCGCCACCGAGGTGGAACTCGAACGCACCGTGCATGCGGCGCCGCCGCCCCCGCCGCGCGAGCACGCCGTCCGCTGACGCCCGGTTTCGTCCGCGACGTGCACGTCTGGCACAATTGACGGGTTGCCTGTCACAGGCACACCGACCTAATCGGAGTACGAACCAGCCGAGGACCGTTCACGCGGTGCCGCTCGGTTCCTCTACTCACGCGAAAACGCAAGGATGGATCAATCGATGAACACTCTGGACTTCCTGGACGCCAAGTCCCTCCGCGGGGACATTCCCGCGTTCCGTCCCGGTGACACCCTGAACGTGCACGTCAAGGTCATCGAAGGCTCGAAGGAGCGCGTGCAGGTCTTCAAGGGCGTCGTGATCCGTCGCCAGGGCGGCGGCGTCCGCGAGACCTTCACCGTCCGCAAGGTTTCCTTCGGCGTCGGCGTCGAGCGCACCTTCCCGGTGCACAGCCCCAACATCGCCGAGATCGAGGTGCTGACCCGCGGTGACGTGCGTCGCGCCAAGCTGTACTACCTGCGCGACCTCCGTGGCAAGGCCGCGAAGATCAAGGAAAAGCGCTGAGCTTTCAGCTCCATTCAGAGTTAGCCCGGCCCGGGATTCCCGGGCCGGGCTAACCTGTTCCAGTGGTAGATACCCCGCACGAATCGACAGTGCCCTCAGCCGGCGCAGACGGCCCCGACGCGACGTCGGAGAAGCCGCAGAAGAAGCCCCGCTCGTTCTTGCGGGAGCTGCCCATTCTCATCCTCGTCGCCCTGTTGATGAGCTTCCTCCTGCAGACCTTCGTCGGTCGCGTGTACCTGATTCCGTCGGAGTCGATGGAACCCACCCTGCACGGCTGCGCCGGGTGTACCGGAGACCGGATCTTCGTCGAGAAGATCGGCTACCGCTTCGGCGACCCGAGTCCCGGTGACGTGGTGGTGTTCAAGGGCCCGGAGTCCTGGAACGGCGGCTGGACGTCCACCCGCTCCGACAACGCGGTGGTCCGCGGGATCCAGGAAGTGGGCTCGATGGTCGGCCTGGTGCCGCCGGACGAGAACGACCTGGTCAAGCGCGTGATCGCCACCGGCGGCCAGACGGTCGAGTGCTGTGACGAGCAGGGCCGGATCCTCGTCGACGGCAAGCCGTTGGACGAGAACTACGTGGTCACCGACTTCCCCTTCACCCCGGGCGTCCAGACCTGCGACACCCCGCTCAAGTCGGGGCGCTGCTTCGGGCCGTACACGGTGCCCGAGGGCAACCTGTGGGTGATGGGCGACAACCGCAGCAACTCCGCGGACTCGCGCTACCACGTCGGCGACGAGTACAACGGCACCGTGCCGGTGGACAATGTCATCGGCAAGGCCGTCGCGATCGTCCTGCCGCCGTCGCGGTGGGGGCTGATCGATTCGCCCGACATCCAGAGCAACTGAGAAACCGAGTACCCGAGCACGTGAGCAGTTGGCCACCACGGACCGTCATTCGCAGAGCCGCCGGCCTGCGGACGATGGAGTCCGCTCTCATCCGTACCGGGCTCGGACCGGTCGCGGGCGTCGACGAGGCGGGCCGGGGCGCGTGCGCCGGTCCGTTGGTGGTCGCCGCGTGCGTGCTGGGACCGAAGCCGCACGCGGCGCTCGCCGGGCTCGACGACTCGAAGCGACTGACCGAACGGGTCCGGGAGGAGCTCTTCCCGGTGATCCAGCGGCTCGCCCGGGCCTGGTGCATCGTGGAGATCCCGGCGTGGGAGGTCGACCGGCTGGGGGTGCACGTCGCCAACATCGAGGGCATGCGCCGCGCGGTGGCCGGGCTGTCGCCGGCGCCAGGATACGTTCTGACGGACGGGTTCCGGGTGCCGGGGCTGCCCGCGCCGTCGCTTCCGGTGATCGGCGGTGACGCCGCCGCGGCCTGCATCGCCGCCGCCAGCGTGCTCGCGAAGGTCTCGCGGGACCGGACCATGGTCGCGCTGGACGAGACGATCCCCGGCTACGGCTTTGCCGGGCACAAGGGCTACAGCACCGCCGCGCACACCGCGGCGATGACCGCGCTCGGGCCCAGTCACGAGCACCGGATGTCGTACGCGAACGTCGCCGCGGCCCGGTCGGCCCGGCCCGCGGCCGAGGTCGCGGGCGGAAGTGTGGGCGGGCGAACAGCAGGCGAAATGTACACCGCGGCCGTCGGTGCGCGATGATGGTGATTCACCCCAGAGCAGGAGGACGTCGAAGCCGATGAGTGCCGAAGATCTCGAGAAGTACGAAACGGAGATGGAGCTGTCGCTCTACCGTGAGTACAAGGACATCGTCGGCCAGTTCGCCTACGTCGTCGAGACCGAACGCCGGTTCTACCTGGCGAACTCGGTGGAGCTGATCCCGCACAACGCGGACGGGGAGATCTACTTCGAGGTGCGGATGGCCGACGCCTGGGTGTGGGACATGTACCGCCCGGCCCGGTTCGTCAAGCACGTGCGGGTGATCACGTTCAAGGACGTGAACGTCGAGGAGTTGGAGAAGTCCGACCTGCGGCTGCCCGAGAACGGCCCGTTCGGCGACTAGTGCCGGTGCGCGGCTCGGATCGGCCGCGTTCACACACCTGCTGTCCCCATCACACCCCCGTTGAGCGTTCAACGGGGGTGTGATGGCGTCAAGGGGTATGTGCGCGAGACCGGTGAGCGCCGACCTCAGGCGACGGTGACGCCGTTCTCGAGCAGGGTGGTCCGCAGCACGAACGCGGCCTCGTCGCCGAGGATCCCGTCGACCAGGGCGAGGTAGCGGCCCACGAACTCGGGCCCGTGCGGCGCCAGCTCGGCGTCGTCCGGTTCGAGGTGGTGTGCCAGCTCGTGCAGCACCACCAGCTCCCGCAGCGCCCACGAGCTGCCGCGGCGGTGCAGCGGGACGGCCACGGTCGCGGTCGCCGGCTCGTAGTGCGCGGCCGTCGCGCCGGCCCGCGCGCGGACGGTGACCGGTTCGGCGGCCCGGGGCCAGTCGGTGCGCACCCAGTTCAGGGCCCGCACCCGGTCGAGGTAGTCCTGCACGGAGTCCACCGACGCGAACTTCCGCTCCACCGGCAGCGTGATCCGCGAGCCGAACAGCTCGAGTTCACGGCCGGTGCCGGTGTCGGCGCGGTCGAAGATGCGGCGCACCACCGTCTCCGCCTCGTACACGCGGGAGCGCTGGCCGTCCCGGGGAGCGCTCACCGCGCGGGGCCGGAGAGCTGCCGGCGCGCCGACGGCAGCTCGGGCGCCTGGCCGAGACGGGCCACCCGGCCGGCCCGGTCGCCGGCGTGGCGGGCCTTCGAGGAGTGCCCCGCGGTGGCCCGGGCGCCGCGCCAGGAGCCGCGGGCGGAGGACGTCTGGGCGTAGAAGTCGGCCAGCTCGACCTGCTTGTCCCGCAGCACCAGCGCCGTCCCGGTCGGCCGGCCGCCCTCGCCCGGGGCTGCGTCGCGCACCGCGTCGGCCTCGGCGGCCGCCTTGGCGGTGGCCAGCCGCTCGCCGATCTGGGCGGCGAACGCCAGCTGGAAGTTCAGCCGGGCGGTGACGCCGGCGACCGGCCGGTGCGCGCCCGAGGCGAGGAACGCGTCGGAGGCCCGCACCATCTGCACCAGCAGGCCGGCGTACAGCGCCTCGCAGGCGTCGATGTCGGTGCCGAAGCCGTACGCGAACACCTGGGTGGAGTTGTGGGCGACGTCGCACTGCACGTCGTTGGCGGCGGCGATGCTGACGAACAGGTGCACGTAGGTGCGCAGGCCCTTCCTGCCGGTCTCGCCGATCCGGATGGCGCGCTGGACGGGGGAGACGCGCTGCTCCCGGCGTGAGGTGTGCGCCCGCGCGACCGCGAGGTCGATCGAGGTGACCGTCGCGAGGCGCTGGGCGGCCTCCATGAACGCCTGGGCCTCGTGCGGGTTCGTGGTGGACTCGGCCTGGCGCAGCAGCCCGCCGATCCGTGCCAGCATCTTCTCGGAACTCACCCCGACGAGGGTAGACGCCGTGACCGACACCGGCGGCGGTGTGCCTGTCGTTGCGGCGCCGGCGAGGGCACAATTCACGCTGCCGGTACATCGAGCAGAGGAGTCATCGTGGACGACGCCGACATGCACATCGGTCTCGAGGCGGCGCGCGGTCACCTCGCGTCGCAGCCCTTCAGCGTCCTGCTGGGCGCCCGGCTCGTCTCGTTCGACGCGGACGGTGCCCGCATCGAGCTGGACACGAGGCCGGAGCTGTTGCAGCAGAACGGGTTCCTGCACGGCGGCGTGCTGGCCTACGCGGCCGACAACGCGCTGACCTACGCGGGCGGGACGGTGCTGGGCCCGGCGGTGCTCACCGGTGGGATGACCATCGAGTACATGCGGCCCGCGGACGGGCCGACGCTGCGCGCGACGGCGTGGGTGGTGCACGCCGGCAGCCGTCGCGCGGTCTGCGCGTGCGAACTGGAGACGGTCGCCGAGGACGGCAGCAGCCGGCTGTGCGCGGTCGCGCAGGGGACCGTCTTCCCGGTGTGACGGGCGGCCGCGCCGGGAGAATCGGCGAACGCGTCGCCAACGGGTCGCCGCTGATCCCGCGGGGCCGCGATCGGCCGAGGTCAGCGCCCCGCACCGCGGTTGTCCACAGCCGCCGGATCTGTCCACAGGGCCGACGTTTCCGGTGGTCACCCGGGACCGCCGACCGGGTCGGCGGGGCACCGTCGGGGCATGGCACGAAACCTGGAGTTGGGCGCACAGGGCGAGGACCTGGCCGTCGGTCACCTCGCCGCCGGCGGCATGACGATCCTCGAACGGAACTGGCGGTGCCGCTACGGCGAGCTGGACGTGATCGCCACGGACGGCGACACGGTGGTCTTCGTCGAGGTGAAGACGAGGTCCGGCCGCGGCTACGGCACCCCGGCGGAGGCGGTGACCTTCGCGAAGCAGTCGCGGATCCGGCGGCTGGCCGGACTGTGGCTGCGGGAGCAGCCGCGGGGCTGGACGCGGGTGCGCTTCGACGTGGTCTCGGTGCTGGTCGAGCCCGGCCACGAGCCGACGCTCGAACACCTCCGGGCGGTGTTCTGATGACGCTGGGGCGCGCGCACTCGGTGGCGGTGCGCGGGGTGGAGGGGCAACTGGTGGAGATCGAGGCGGATATCGGTCGGGGCCTTCCCGGTGTACACCTGGTGGGTCTGCCGGACACCGCGCTGCAGGAGTCGCGGGACCGGGTGCGGGCCGCGGTCGCCAATTCCGGTGAGAAGTGGCCGGATTCGCGGGTGATCCTGGCGCTCTCGCCGGCCACGCTGCCCAAGGGAGGCAGCATGTACGACCTCGCGTTGGCCTGCTCGGTGCTGGTCGCGGACGGCCGGGTGCCGGCGGCGGACCTCGACCGCAGCGTGCTGCTCGGCGAGCTCGCCCTGGACGGGAGGCTGCGGGCGGTGCGAGGGGTGCTGCCCGCGGTCCTCGCCGCCAAGCAGGCCGGCTGGCCGTCGGTGGTGGTGCCCTACCCGGCGCTGGCGGAGGCGGGCCTGGTCGACGGCATCGAGGTGCTGGGGGCGCGCGACCTCGGCGAGGTGATCTGCTGGCTGCGCGGTGAGCTGAAGCTGACCGCGCCGACGCCGGTGCAGGCGGACCCGGAGCCGGTGACGGCGGACCTCAGCGACGTCGCGGGCCAGGGGGAGGCTCGCCTCGCGTTGGAGATCGCCGCCGCCGGCGCCCACCACCTGATGCTGACCGGCCCGCCCGGGATCGGCAAGACCATGCTGGCGCAACGGCTTCCGGGCGTGCTGCCGCCGCTGAGCGACGGGGAGGCGCTGGAGGTGACGGCGATCCACTCGGTGGCCGGCCTGCTCACCACCGAACGGCCGTTGATCACCGAGCCGCCGTTCGTGGCCCCGCACCACACCTGCTCGGTCAGCGCGCTGGTCGGTGGCGGCTCCGGGATGGCCCGGCCCGGCGCGGTGAGCCGTGCGCACCGCGGCGTGCTGTTCCTCGACGAGTGCGCCGAACTGGGCGTCAAGGCGCTCGAGGCGCTGCGCACCCCGCTCGAGGACGGCGAGGTGCGGATCGCCCGCCGCGACGGTGTGGCCCGCTACCCGGCGCGATTCCAGCTGGTCCTCGCCGCGAACCCGTGCCCCTGCGCACCGCCGCGGGAGGTGGACTGCATCTGCACCCCGACCGTCCGCCGGCGCTACCTCGGCAAGCTGTCGGGGCCGTTGCTGGACCGGGTGGACCTGCGGGTGCGGATGCGCGAGCTGTCCGTCGGGGCGCTCAACGGCGACGCCTCGGAGTCCACCGCGTCGGTGCGCGAGCGGGTGTCGACTGCACGCGCCGCCGCCGTCGCGCGCTGGCAGGAGTTCGGGTGGCGCACCAACGCCGAGGTGCCCGGCCCCGCCCTGCGGCAACGCTTTCGGCTGTCCCGGCGGGCCCTAGTGCCGCTCGAGAGGGGGCTGCGGGAGGGCCAGATCACCGCCCGCGGCGCGGACCGCGCGCTGCGAGTGGCGTGGACGCTGTCGGACCTGGAGGGACTACCGGTGCCGGGCGAGGACGAGGTGGGTCTGGCGCTGGGCTTCCGGGAGCTGGGCTTCAAGGATCGGAGCGGCGCGTGAACACCAGGGCGGCGGCCTGGGCGTACCTGTCCCAGGTGGCGCAGGGGCCGTGCGCGCCGCTGGTGGAACTGGTGCGGGCGGTCGGTCCCGAGGAGGCCGCGCGGGCCGTGCGTGGGGCGCAGCTGCCGGAGGTGTTGCGCGCCCGGACGCAGGCGCGCCGGCACCTGGACACGGCCGAGCGGGACCTCGCGCTGGTCGAGCGGCTCGGCGGCCGGCTCTTGACCCCCGACGACGAGGACTGGCCGGAGTGGAAGCTGCTCGCCTTCGGCGGGGTCGAGCCCCGGGCGGACCGGGAGTCGGCGCCGCCGCTGGCGCTGTGGGTGCTCGGTGGCGGTTCGGTGGCGGAGCTGACCGAACGCGCGGTGGCGGTGGTGGGGACCAGGGCGGCCAGCGGCTACGGCGAGCATGCAACGAGTCAGTTCGTCGACGACCTGGCGGGGGAGGGCTGGACCGTGGTTTCCGGGGCGGCCTACGGCATCGACGGCGCCGCGCACCGGGCGGCGCTGGCGGCGGGCACGCCGACCGTGGCGGTGCTGGCCTGCGGGGTGGACCGGGCGTACCCCGCGGGCCACGGGCGACTGCTGCGGGAGATCGCGAAGGAGGGGTTGGTGGTCAGCGAGTACGCGCCCGGTACGCCGCCGGCCCGGCACCGCTTCCTGGCGCGGAACCGGCTGGTCGCGGCGCTGGCGGACGCGGTGCTGGTGGTCGAGGCCGGCGCGCGCAGCGGGGCCCGCAACACCGCCGCCTGGGCCGCGCGGCTGGGCCGGCCGGTGCTGGCGGTGCCGGGACCGGTGACCTCCGCCGCGTCGGTGGGTTGTCACCGGATGATCAGGGACGGCGAGGCGCAGTTGGCGGCGCGGGCGGCGGACGTCGCGGAGGCGGCGGGGCCCGTAGGGGTGGGGGAGCCGGAATCCGGTCCGGCGCGCCGGCTGGACGGGCTGTCGGCAAGGGCGGCGCAGGTGTACGAGGCGTTCCCGGCGTCGGGTTCGGTTGGGGTGCGTGAACTCTCGGAGGGGTCGGGACTGCCGCTGAACTCGGTGCGGGGCGCGTTGCCGGTGTTGGAGATGAGCGGGCTGATCGACTCGGACGAGACGGGTTGGTTCCGGCGGTGAGGTGAATCGGCCGCGGGGACGGGCGGATTCGGGCGGACGCGGGTGCGATAGCCTGCAGCGGTCATGATCGTCGAGGTCATGGGAAGCCGGTGCGAATCCGGCGCGGTCCCGCCACTGTGAATGCCTCCCATCGGGAGGCACGTAGCCAGATACCACCCTCGTCGACGCTCGATCACGCCACGAGGATGGACCGATCACACGATGGATGTTGTAGGCGGAGCCCTGTCCGCGCCACGAGAAGAACACTCCGGCCGCCGAGGCAGGCGGACCGTCCTGGTGCTGCGGCCGACGGTCAGCGGGGTCGACGAGAAGTCCGCGGAGCGGCTGCTGCGCGAGGTGCGTGGCCATCGGGGCGACGACGTCACCCTGGCCTACCTGGACGCCGCCACCCCGACGCTGCACGACGCCCTCGACGCGGCCGTCGCCGACGGCCTGGGTGCGGTCCTGCTGCTGCCCGTGGCGGTCCCGCGTGACCGCTACCTCATCACCTGGACGCAGAGGGCCGTCGCGAACTGGCGCGAGACGCGCGCCGACGCCGACCTCCTGGTCACGCTCGGCGAGGACACCGGCGCCGAGACCGCCGTCGCCGCGGCGGTGGCATCGGCCTGCGACGGTGCGGGATCCGCCGTCACGGCGAGCCCCGCCTCGTACCGCAGCCCCGCCTGGTCGGAGATCGAACCGCACCGTGACCACGTGCTGGTGTGCAAGGGACCCCGGTGCATGGCCTACGGCGCCGGGCCGGTGCACCGCGCGCTGACCGCGGCGACGAAGGCGGCGCCGCCGCCGGGACCGATGGTGACGGGCTCGGGCTGCCTGAGCCCGTGCAACCTGGGGCCGCTGGTGGTGGTCTACCCCCGCGGGGAGTGGTTCGCCGGGCTCGACCCGGACGACGCGAAGGCCCTGGTGGCGGACCTGGTGGACGGGACGGACGAACTCACGGGCAAGCGGGTTCGCGGGGGTTTCGACGACTGACGGCGGCGCTCACCGGGGGCCGGAGCTCTCGCGGAAGCCGATCTGGGCGGCGCGCCACTCGCTGGGGGTCTGGTCGAACTGGCTTCGAAACCACCTCGTGAAGCTGCCGGGGGTGGAGAACCCCAGCAGCAGGGCGACCTCGGTCAGCGAGTACCGCGGGTTCGTCACGAACCGTTCGGCGAACGAGATGCGCACCGAGTTGAGCACCGAGGTGAACGTCTCGCCGGAGGCCGCGAGCTGCCGGTGCACGGTCCGCCGGTCCACCCCGAGGCTCCGGGCGACCTGCTCGACGGAGCAGCGGCCGGTGGGCAACAGGACCTCGATCAGCTCGCGGGTCCGGTCCAGCGCCGTCGTCTCGGTGGAGGCGGGGAGCGCGTCGAGGAGTTGCCGGGCGTAGGGCCGCAGCAGCTCGTCGGACAGCTGGTTCGGGGCATTGAGGTCGTTGGCGTAGAACACGATGCCCGTGGTCTCGTACTCGAATTCCACTGTGTTGCCGAATATTCGGCGATACGTGCTGGTGTCTGCCGGCGCGGGATGCGTGAAACCGACCGTGACGGGCTGCCAGCGGGAGCCGAGGAAGCCGCGAAGGATCTGATGGGTCGCGCCGACGGCGAGCTCGATCGACTGACGGGAGTCGACGGTCTCGCCGAGGTCCAGGCCGATCCGTAGCGTGGCCAGTCCGCTGGCCTCGGTCAACCGGATTCGCAGGGCCTCGTTGTAGGTGTGCTCGTAGCGGATCAGCACCTCCAACGCGCTCCGGACGTCGGGCTCCTCCCGGATCACCAGGCTGAGCGGGCCGAGGTTGGACAGCCGTCGAAGCTCCGCCAGCCGCAGCCCGAAGTCGTCGCGCCCGGAGGCTGCCGCCGAGTTCGCGAGCAGTCGGACGATGGCGGCGGCGGAGGCCCACTGGTCCTGGACCGACAGGCCCGCGGGGCTCAGGCCGACCTCGCGCATGAGGGCGGCGGCGTCGACACCGACCGACTGGCAGAGCTCGATGTAGCGGTTGAGTGACGCGTATCTGGCGAGGGGTTTCAAGACCTTGGCTCCGTTCAACCGGGTGATGTCCCGAAATGACGTGTTGCATGTCCCGCTAAGTGAAGCATGTGATGGGCGCCGCACCTAATGTCTGTTGCATCACATCGAAACCATGAGGAAGGGCGGTGCCGGACAATGACGATCACGACGAGCGTGCTGCAGGCCTCCGGCACGGCACCGACGGCATGGCAGCCCCGCGACCTCGCGGCCGACGACTCGTGGCGATACGCGATCTCCCCGGCCCACCTCGCTGAGATGGACACGGCGCTCGCCTCCGTGCGCAACCAGAGCACCCCGCTCCTGCAGGTCACCCGCGAGCTCTTCCCGCTGCCGACTCTCGGCGAGATGCTCGAGCGCGTCGCCGCGGACCTGGAGAGCGGATACGGGCTCGCGGTGGTGCAGGGACTGCCGGTGGCGCACCACGGCCGCGCCGACCTCCGGACCGTCTTCTGGGGGATCGGGCAGCACCTCGGAATCCCGGTCTCGCAGAACTCCTCGGGCCACAAGCTGACCAGCGGTTCGGCGACGGAGGCCTTCGCCTCGGGTGGCTCGGACGTCCAGGCGGTGCTCTGCCTGGGAACCCGCCACCGCGTCTCCGTGGTCAGCTCGGGTGCGGTCTACCGCGAGGTCTCGAGTCACCGCCCCGACCTGGCCGACCGCATGTTCGGCCCCTGGTACTTCGATCGCCGGGGCGAGGAACTGCCCGGCGAGGCGCCGTACTACTCGACGCCGATGGCGTGCTGGTCCGACGACAAGCTCAGCGTCCGGTACGCCCGCGCGGACATCGCGGCCGCGCAACGCCACCCGGATGTGCCGCGGCTGGGCCGCGCCGAGGAGGAGCTGCTCGACCTGGTCGACGACCTCGCGAGCTCCGACGCCTTCCGGTTCGACATCGACCTCGAGCCGGGCGACCTGCTCCTCGTGAACAACTACACGACCCTGCACTCGACCGCGGACGCCGGCGAGACGGATCCCGATCGGGACCCGCTGGCCCTCTGGTTGAGCCTGCGCCGGGGGCGACCGCTGCCGCCGGACTTCCTGGTCGACGGCGACGATCACGCCGGCGGACCGGGGCGGGGCGGCATCCCGCCACGCGACGTGATCGTGCCCGGCCCAGCGACCGCGCGGCCCCGAGACCGGCGGCTCGGCGCCCACTGACCGAAGGCAACTCGACCTCGGATCGCCCGGTTCCACCCGGAACGGTCCACCCGACCACCGACCAGGCTGCCCACCGCGGCCGACCTCAACTGCCGAACTCCGAACGAGTCGAGCATCCAAAGATTGGAGAACCCGTGGCACACGCCATTCGCTTCTACGAGACCGGTGCCCCCGAAGTCATGAAGTGGGAGACCGTCGAGGTCGGCGAGCCCGGAGCGGGCGAGGTCCGCGTCCGACACGAGGCGGTCGGACTCAACTTCGCCGACACCTACTTCCGCAGCGGCCTGTACCCCGCCGCGCTGCCCGCCGGGATGGGCGTCGAGGCCGCCGGCGTGATCCAGGCGGTCGGCGCCGGCGTGGAGGGCTTCAAGGAGGGTGACCGGGTCACCTACACGGGCAGTCCCCTCGGCGCGTACAGCACCGAGCGGGTGATGCCGGCGGACTCGCTGATCGCGCTCCCCGACGGGATCGAGTTCGAGACCGCGGCCGCCATGACCATGCGCGGGCTGACCGCGTCCTACCTGCTGCGTCGCATCCACCCGCTGAAGGCCGGCGACACCGTGCTGCTGCACGCCGCCGCCGGTGGTGTCGGCCTGATCTTCACGCAGTGGGCAAAGCTGCTCGGGATCACCGTGATCGGCACCGTGTCGAGCGACGCCAAGGCCGAGGTCGCCCGTGCACACGGCTGCGACCACGTCATCGTGTACACCCGTGAAGACGTGGTGGCCCGGGTCCGGGAACTCACCGACGGCAAGGGTGTGCCGGTCGTGTTCGACAGCATCGGCCAGTCGACCTTCGAGATCTCGCTCGACTCGTTGGCGCGGCGCGGCCTGCTGGTCTGCTTCGGCACCGCGTCGGGTCCGACCCCGCCGATCAACGCACAGATGCTGGCCGTCAAGGGTTCGCTCTACGTGACCCGGCCGGCGCTGGCCGACTACATCGCCGACCCGGCCGAGCGCGCCGAGCTGGCGGGCGAGCTCTTCTCCCACGTCGAGGCGGGCCGCATCAAGATCGGCATCAACCAGCGCTATGCGCTCGAGGACGCGGTCCAGGCGCACCACGACCTGGAGTCCGGCCGCAGCATCGGCTCGTCCGTCTTCACCGTCTGAGAACCACAGCTCCTCTCCCACATCCCCTCTCTGCAGACGCCGCCGTCGACGCGGCCACAGCAGTAGCGACCCCCAGAGGAATCGTCATGACCACCACCATCGCATCGCCGGAAACGGCGTCCGCCCCCGCTTCGTCGATCAAGGTCGAGCGACTCACCTGCTCGATCGGCGCGGAGCTCTCCGGAGTGAACCTCGGCGAGGTCTCACGGGACGAGGCCCTGTTCGCCGAGCTGCGGGCGCTGCTGCTCGAGCACAAGGTGCTGTTCTTCCGCGACCAGGACATGAGCCGTGACGAACACGTTGCGCTCGCCGAGCGGTTCGGCGCCCTCGAGGACCACCCGGCGTTGGGCAGCGACCCGGACCACCCGGGCCTGGTCCGGATCTACAAGGACCTCGACAGCGCGCCCGAGCACTACGAGAACGCCTACCACTGCGACGCGACGTGGCGAGAGAACCCGCCGATGGGTTGCGTGCTGCGCTGCATCGAAGGACCCGAGGTCGGCGGCGACACCATCTGGGTGAACATGGCGCTCGCCTACGAGAACCTGCCCGAGCGTGTCAAGGAGCAGATCCAGGGGCTGCGGGCCAAGCACAGCATCGAGTCGAGTTTCGGTGCGGCGCTGTCCGAGGAGAAGCGGCACGCGCTCAAGGATCGGTTCCCCGACGCCGAGCACCCCGTCGTGCGGACCCACCCCGAGACGGGCGAGAAGATCCTGTTCGTCAACTCCTTCACCACCCACCTGGTGAACTACCACACCCCGGAGCACGTCCGATACGGGATCGACTACGCCCCCGGCGCGAGCAACCTCCTGAACTACCTGACGAGCCAGGCCGCGATCCCCGAGTACCAGGTCCGGTGGCGGTGGACGAAGAACAGCGTCGCGATCTGGGACAACCGCTCCACCCAGCACTACGCCGTCCAGGACTACTGGCCCGCGGTCCGAAAGATGGAGCGCGCCGGGATCGTCGGCGACAAGCCGTTCTGACCTTTCGCACCTGACACACCCCTCACCCTCATACGAATGGAGTAGTTCCATGAACTTCCACGACGACGCGTTCTTCCCCGAAAACCAGGACAAGCTGGTCATCACCGTCGCCCCGTACGGCCCGGAGTGGGCGGTCGAGGACTTCCCCGAGGACCTGCCCCTGACGATGGACGAGCACGTCCAGCAGGCCGTCGACTGCTTCGAGGCCGGCGCCACCGTGCTGCACATCCACGTCCGCGAGGAGGACGGCAAGGGCTCCAAGCGCCTGTCGAAGTTCAACGAGCTCCTCGGCCGCCTCCGCGAGGCCGTGCCGGACATGATCCTGCAGGTCGGCGGCTCCATCTCCTTCG
>NZ_JBFUHZ010000018.1:0-140916 GCF_056402135.1 Rhodococcus sp. P4_C10
CGTCGGTGGCGCCGCGGCCCGCCGACGCGGCAGGTCCCGCCGGGCGGGCGCGCGCCGGGCGCCGCGTCGTCGGTGGCGCCGCGGCCCGCCGACGCGGCAGGTCCCGCCGGGCGGGCGCGCGACGGACGCCGCGCCCCATCCCCGTCGCGTTCGCGACGGGGATCCCGACCACCCGGGCTGTTGCCCGGACGTGACCTACCGCGTTGGCTCACAACCGGATTCCTTCGTCTGCGCTCAGTTCGCCGAGCCGTCGAAGGAGAAGCGCGGGAACGCCAGCTCGCCCGCGTAACGGGCGGCGTCGCCGAGGTTCTCCTCGATGCGCAGCAGCTGGTTGTACTTCGCGACGCGCTCGCTGCGTGCCGGGGCGCCGGTCTTGATCTGGCCGCTGCCGACGGCGACCGCGAGGTCCGCGATGGTGGTGTCCTCGGTCTCGCCGGAACGGTGGCTCATCATCGTCTTGTAGCCACTGCGGTGCGCGAGGTCGACAGCGTCGAGGGTCTCGGTCAGCGTGCCGATCTGGTTCACCTTGACCAGCAGCGCGTTCGCGGCGCCCTTGACGATGCCGTCCTCGAGGCGCTCCGGGTTGGTGACGAACAGGTCGTCGCCGACCAGCTGCACCTTGTCGCCGATCTGCTCGGTGAGCGCGACCCAGCCGTCCCAGTCGTCCTCGTCCAGCGGGTCCTCGATCGAGACCAGCGGGTACGCGGCGATCAGCTCGGCGTAGAAGGCCGACATCTCGGCGGCGGTGCGGACCTTGCCCTCGAACTTGTAGCCGGTGCCCTTGGTGTAGAACTCCGTGGCCGCGACGTCGAGCGCCAGCGCGACGTCGGTGCCCAGGTTCAGGCCAGTCTTGGCGATGGCCTCGATGATCAGGTCGAGCGCTTCCTTGGTGCCCGCGACGTCGGGGGCGAAACCGCCCTCGTCACCGAGGCCGGTGGACAGGCCCTTGGCCTTGAGCACGGCCTTGAGCGAGTGGTACACCTCGGTGCCCCAGCGCAGCGACTCCTTGAAGGTGGCGGCGCCGATCGGCGCGACCATGAACTCCTGGACGTCGACACCGGTGTCGGCATGCGCGCCACCGTTGAGGATGTTCATCATCGGGACCGGCAGGATGTGCGCGTTCGGGCCGCCGACGTAGCGGTACAGGTCCAGCCCGGAGGACTCGGCGCCGGCGCGGGCGACCGCGAGCGACGCACCCAGCAGCGCGTTGGCGCCGAGGCGCGACTTGTCCCGGGTGCCGTCCAGGTCCAGCAGGGCCTGGTCGACGACACGCTGTTCGGTGGCGTCCAGCCCGATGATGGCGGGCGCGATCTCGCCGAGCACGGCCTCGACCGCCTTCTCGACGCCCTTGCCGCCGTAGCGAGCTCCGCCGTCGCGCAGCTCGACGGCCTCGTGCTCGCCGGTGGAGGCGCCCGACGGCACCGCGGCGCGCGCGAAGCTGCCGTCGTCGAGCAGCACCTCGACCTCCACCGTGGGGTTGCCCCGGGAATCGAGGATCTCGCGAGCTCCGACCTGCTCAATGATGGCCACGGATGGTCTCCTTTTGGCGGCTTCGTTGTTGACGATTTTGCTCAATAGTGCCAGGTCTGAGCCTAACCGCAGCAACCGGCCGGATCAGGCGGTTGCGCGCGGTCACGGGCGGGTGCCGACCGAGTACGCGGCGGCCCGGTCGCGTACGTCCGACAGGTACTCGCCGGACAGGTTGTAGGCCATCAGTGCCCGCTGCCACCCGTCCGCGGTGGTCAGGTCCCCGCCCCGGGCGCAGAGGTACCGGGCCGCGGTCAGCGCGGCGTCGTCGATGTTGTCGGGGTCGACCACGCCGTCGCCGTTGGCGTCCACTCCCCAGCGTTGCCAGGTCTCGGGGATGAACTGCAGCGGCCCCATCGCGCGGTCGTGCACCGCGTCGCCGTCGCGGGCCCCGCCGTCGGTGTCCGGGATCTCCGCAACGCCCGGTCCGCCGTCGAGCGGGATCCCGCGGATCGGCGGGCTCACCGTCCCGTCCGGCGCGACGCTCGACCCTCGGTAGGTGCCGTGTCGGCTCTCCACCCCGGCGATGCCGGCGACGGTGGTCCAGCCGATCCCGCAGTCGGGCCGCGACTGCGCCATCACCGCGGCGGCGTACCCGTACGCCTCGAGCGCCAGGGTGCCGATGCCGAGGGCGTCGGGCTGCTCCTCGGCCCAGCCGCGCAGCTGCTCGGCGGCACGGCCGGGGGCGTCGACGTCGATCGCCGGGAGCGCCGCACCGGGTCCGGGCGGGATGCCCTCCGGGATCGCAACCCGGGGCGCGCCGCCGCAACCGGCCAGCGTCACCCCCGCGACGGTCACCACCGCCGCCCACCCGACGGCCCGCCTCTTCCGTGAATTCACTCGCTCCATCATCCACAGTCGCGGGCGCCCCGGGCGGCCAGTTCGTGCCGACACAGCAGAATCTGGCCTGCAGCGACGTGCTGAACGGGCACTGGGGCTCGACGCTGTACGGGGACGCCGGCGCGTCCGGGGACGGCTGAGACGTAGGAACTTGCGGTCAGTAGGCGCCGTCGGAGCGCAACACGGCACCCGCGGTCTTCCACAGGATCATGATGTCGAGGGTCATCGACCAGTTCTCCACGTAGCGCAGGTCAATCCGTACCGACTCCTCCCAGGAGAGGTCGCTGCGCCCGCTGATCTGCCACAGGCCCGTCAGACCGGGTTTGACGAGCATTCGCCGACGCACACCGCCGTCGTCGTACTTCTCGACCTCGGCGATCAGCGGCGGCCGGGGGCCGACCAGCGACATGTGACCGGCAACGACGTTCAGCAGCTGCGGCAGTTCGTCGATCGAGTACCGCCGGATGAAGTGACCCACACGCGTCACCCGCGGATCGTCCTTGATCTTGAACAAGACGCCAGACCCCTCGTTGACGGAGGACAATTCCGCCAGCCTGGTATCCGCGTCGCGAGCCATGCTGCGGAACTTGATCATCTCGAACGTCGTCCCGGCGCGGCCCACCCGCGTCTGCCGGTAGAACGCGGGACCGGGGCTGGTCAGGCGAACCGCACAGCCCACCGCGATCAGCAGCGGCGACATCGCGACCAGCAACGCGAACGCGAGCACACGGTCCAGCACGGACTTGACCACCCAGGCGGGTCCGGTGAAGCGCGGCGCGCTCAACTGCAGCAGCGGCGTGCCGGCGACCGGGCTGATGTGAAGTCGCGGACCGACGATGTCCATGAGCGCGGGCGCGATCAGCAGATCCGCGCCGGTACCCTCGAGATCCCACGCAAGCCGCTGGGTGCGCGACTGCGACCACCCGATCGACGGGAGGATCGCGACGGCGTCGAAGCCCCGCAGGGCCACGATCCCGACGATGTCCCGTTCGGTGCCGACAATAGGGACCCCGTCGACGTCGAGCGGCAGTTCCCCGGACGGGGCGGCACCCGCGAGGCAGACCGCCTCGACGTTCCACCCCGTGTGGGAGGCCCCCCTGGTTCGGTGGATCAGGTCCCGCACCGCCGCCTCGTCGCCGGCCGCGACCACCGACCGCAGGTACGCACCCGATCTACGACGCCGGTGGAGCCACTTGCGCAGCAGGTATCGACCGACCACCGACCCCGCAGCGGCGAGGGGCAGGGCGCCGAACACCCACGAATGCCCGCCCGCCGTCTCGACGGCGTATCCGACCACCGCCATCACTGCGATCACCGTCACGTAGGCCGATGCGACCCGGCGAAACTCTTCCGGTCCACAGCCGAGGATTCTCGGGTCCCAGGCGTGATTGAGCGCAAGGGCAAACAGCGCCAACAGCGGAACCGCCAGCGCAACAGCGAGATTGGCCCGGAGGTCGAGTACGGAAACGTCGTGGTAGACAGCCGAGACGAAAACGTCTGCCGCCAGCAGGCTCGCTATGTCGATGCCCAGCGCCACCCGTCCGTAACGAGATTCCCAACTGGGGCGGGGTGGCGCCGGCATCGGTATCGGAACACCCCAGGCTCCGTGCCGTTCCGCGGGTGCGTCGATCGGCCGTCCACATACCGGGCAGACGGCCCGTACCGGATCCTGCATCGGCGCGGCGTTTGCCCCCACACCGCCTCGCGTATCGCATTCGCACATCTGGAATGTCCAACTTTTTGGTATTCCGCCGCCCCGGCGAACAGACCAAAAACATACCTCAAGTTGGTTAGATCACTCAAGTCTGTGCATACACTCCTATTTGACTACCACTACCAAACTCTGCGCTCGCCTGCCGCTATGCCCGCGAGGGTTGCGGGTCCCCCACCCGAATTCGACCCGCACGGAGAAGCTCGCCGCATCGCTCCGCGGAAACCGGCCGACTGAACAGGTAACCCTGCGCTCGGTGACAGCCCAGCTCGAGCAGTGCGCGCGCGGCAACCTTCGTCTCGACACCCTCGGCAACCAGATCGAGGTCAAACGATTTCGCCAGTCCTACGATTGACTCGACAATCGCACGACCACTCGGGCTGTTCCCGAGATCACGCACGAACTCACGGTCGATCTTGAGCACGTCGAACCGCAGCTGCTTGAGCTGAGCCAACGAGCTGTACCCCGTCCCGAAGTCGTCGATCGCCACCCGCACACCGAGGTCGGCGAGCCCCTGCAGAACCACTCGCGTTCGGTCCAGGTCACCGACCACCACGTTCTCTGTGATCTCCAGGCACACATGGCCACCGTCGACCCCGTTCTCCTCGAGAATCCGCGCGACGATGTCGAGGAATTCGAGACCCACCAACTGTGCGGGCGACACGTTCACCCTCAGGGTGACGTCCAGCCCGGGAATCCCGGCCCGCCACTGGGCGTACTCGCGACACGCCCTACCCAACACCCAGGCCCCCAGCTCACCCGCCAGATTGGTCGACTCGGCAACCGAAATGAACGACTGCGGCAGCAGTAGCCCCAGGACCGGGTGGTCCCACCGCACGAGCGCTTCGACCGCAAGGATCTCACCGGTACGAAGATCGACCTCCGGCTGGTAGACGAGGTGGAGCCAGTCGTCCGTGATCGACGACTTGAGACTGAGCTCGATGATGTTCCGGATCTCGATCTCTTCGCGCATGTCCTCTGTGAACGCGACAATCGCATTGCCGCCCTGCGCTTTCGCCCCAATGACGGCCTGGTCCGCCTGCCACAGCAGGTCGGCGGCGGTGCAGTCACCAGGCATCCCCACCGCAATCCCGATACTCGCACTGCGACTGAAGGTGACGTTACCGAGCAACACCCATTCGTTGACGAACTGACTGATCCGCTCGGCCTCGTGGCGAGCATCGTCCAAGCCCACTCCCTCGCCGAGCACGACGACGAATTCGTCCCCACCCAGTCGTGCCACCAGAGCGTCGGGTGCACATCGACCGGTGAGGCGCGCACCGATCTCGACGATGAACCGGTCACCAGCGGAGTGACCGAGGAAGTCGTTGAGAGATTTGAGACGGTCCAGGTCGAGGAACAGAATCGCCACCGGCCCCGGGCTTCCCGGCGCCATCCGACTGTTGAGCTGGTCGAGCAGCGAGTGTCGGTTGGCGAGCCCGGTCAGCTCGTCGTGGTCGGCCCAGTAGTGCAGACTGTTTTCCGCGCGCACACGTTCCTGGACCTGGGTGAGCAGCGCGGCAATTGCCTTGAGCACGTTGATTTCCGCCGTGCTCCATTCCCGGTCGCCGAACTTGACGAACCCCAGTGTCCCGGTCGTCACCTCGCCGGAGAGCAGTGGCACCGCCACCATTGACGCGGCAAGGATGCCCGATGCCCGCCCAACGCGATCCTGGTACGCGGTGCTGCTTCCTCCCGGACGGGCGAGGATGACGTCCTTGAGATTTTCCGCGCTCGCGAACTCCGGGCCGGCATCGGCAAAATATACGATGTCGAGCGGATCCGGATCGGGCTTGTTCTCGCGTCGTGGCCACTCGGCGACCAAGACCGTCGCTCCGATCTCGTGGTCGTTTCGACGCAGGAAGCAGACATCGAGCCCGAAGTAGTCGACGACCTCATGCAGTACCTGCTCGGCACTTGCCACCCATGTCTCTGCCTGAGTTGCGGTCAGCAGGGAGGCGACCGAGGTGACGAGTTCCTCGAGCATTCGTGGTTTCACGGGAAGACCTCAGCTTTCGACTCGGAGCGATCGACGGCGGCTGCGAACCGACGGCGGAGGCGCGTGGCTCAGTCGCAGGACGAGCGCGAGAGCCTCCCGGTCGGTGACACCGAAGAGATCGAGCAAGGCCCGCCGACATTCGGCCAGCTCACCGGTGTGCTGTGGGGCCAGCTCCTCGAGATCACACCTGTGTACGCCGTACAGGAATACCGGCGACACCGGCTGCACTGCGAATCCCTCGTCCTCAGATGTGATCCACACGTTCTCCAGCGCCACGCCCCCACGGAAGTAGTCGATGTGCCGGATTCCACTGATGACCACTGCCGCGAGAGCCGAGCTGGAATTGACTCGATCACGCGTCGCATCCCCGAGGCCGCTACCCAGCCGCCACTCGGCAAGCTGCGCGGTGACATCGCCCCGGCGAACGATGCTCAGCGCCGCGAGATCCGTTGCGCCGAGCTCGAGCGAGCGGACGTCGATGCCGGTGCTGACGTCCTCACCCACCCAGCGCACCTCGCCCATCATTTCGCGATGCAACTGAGGCGCCAGGAACCGCACTCGATCGGACACGGCGAGCAGCTCGGCCGCCGAAGCGATGTCCTCCCTACCGGTGAGAACCGCAAGGCGCGCCCCTTCGTCCCGCGCCGAGGCCTCGAGCACCCCGATCGTCTCGGGATCGACCTGCCGCACCGCACCTGTCCTGCGGTTTGTGACGCGGCCGAGCACCCGCTCGTACCGGCTTGCGAGCACTTCGTCGGCGCCGGCACCGAAAGCCATCGTCACCACCGGCACCGAACCGTCCGAGACCGCGTCACCGTCGCCGAACACCTCGACCGGCCCCAGCATGTGGTGGGCGGCGGCCGCGACGCGCGCGTTGTAGAACGCCGCTCCGAGCGCGACGAAACTGCCCCGGAACTGGACGTCCATCGCCGACGTGCGGTCCGGATCCAGGTAGATCCGAAGATCGTCCGCGCCAGCAATCACTCGCCATGGCTGTGCGTTTCCGCCCGACGGCGCCGCATACGCGGCGCGGACGACCGCATTCACGGCGCTCTGCATCGTGCAGTCGACCGACACCTCGTCCGTGCGGTCGACATCGACCCGGGGAGCCGACGATGCCAGACCGTCGAGAGCCGCCTCCAAGTCGATGCGCACTCGACCCGACGGCAGCGACCGACCGGTCCCGAACCGCCGGACCGCAGTTGCCACGCTGGCACCGCCGAGCAGGACGTCGCCGCCGAGTTGGGGCCAGGTGGAGATCGTGGTGTCGATCTCCACCAGCGAAGCCCCCAACCGCGGAGACAACTCGTCTGCACCGAGAATCCCCAACACCGCCGGCAACTTCTCCCTCGACGTCAGGCCGGCCAACGATCGACTGGAGACCTCACCGAGAAGCCCGTGGAACAGCGGCCGGTCCGGCTCGAGGTCGAACCTCTCGACGTCCAGCAGTCCACGATCGCTGGTCTCCATCAAGACCGGAATTCCCCGGCGGCGCGCCTCCTCTCGCACCAGCACCTTCATGTCCAGCGAATCACACTCCTCGACAACGAGATCGAGCCCCTCCAGGAAGCTGCCGATGGTGTCTTCGGTGACGCCCTCGGGCCACGCCGAAACCCTCAGGTACGGGTCGATCTCCGAGATCCGGCGGGCGGCCACGACCGCCTTGTTCACACCGAGATCGAACACGCCGGCCGGAACCCGGTTGAGATTGGACAGATCGAGGGTGTCGAAGTCGGCAAGACGCATTGCACCGCAGGCACTCTCGAGTGCCAGTGCCACGGCCACTGCGTGACCGACACTGAGGCCCACCACGCCGACCTCGAGCGAGGCAAGGCGTTGCTGCTCGTGGTCGGTGACCTTGTTGCGGTTGCGGTCGAGCCGCAACCGCCGGAAAGACATCGGCCCGAGCACGTGGACCAGAGACCGGCGCCACGGGTAGTACGCCCAACTCGGCGCTTCGTCGGCCAGGGCCGGTGCCACCGACGTCACCAACGCCCGCAAGCTGGACCGCTGCGCGTCGATCGTGTCGTACACGACGCAGTCCGGATGAGCTCGAAGCTGGGCCACAGCCTGCGCATCCACTGCCCGTCGCTCGTCGAACAACGTCGCCGTGTGTTGTCCCGATGGATCAGTCACGACTCGCCGAGTCACACCGAACGACCCAACTCGACGAGGTCGTCACGGCCCGTGCGCGCCGCGGTCCCCGGCCTCGCGAGGCGGTGCGCGTCCGGGCCGACGGGCAGCTTGCGCCGATCCCACCACATCACCCGCGTGCGATAGCGCTCGTCCGGGTACGGGGTCGACGGAATGCGGCTGCTGACCTCTCCTCCCGACGAGGACCACAACTTCAGCACGTGATCTGCCGCAGTTCCCAACACGAACTGGACGTCGAGCAATTCGAGTCCCCACACGATGACATCGGCGAGCGATCGGGTGAGCTCCTTACGGTGCACGGCGCCGTCTGCGACCCATGCAGTTTTCATCTCGACCACGCCGAACGGGAGCCGGTCGGCAACCATCGCTCGCAGCTCGGATTCCCCCGGCCTGCCGGCCCATTCGCTGATCGCGTGGACCTGCTCCACCCGCGCGTGCGGCCCCTGTGCCCGCATCCCGCCGCTCACCGAACCGTCCGGTCCCACCGCGACGAAGAACAAGGTAGTCGACCTGCCGTCGCGGAGCTGCTCGTACTGCAGCGCCTCGAGCACGCCGTGTTTGGTGTAACTCGCGAGCGCTCCGGCCAGGTATTCCGACCACAGCTCGGGTTCCTCGTCTGGCCGCGCCGCGATAAATCGGTATTCCGACCGCGGGTCCCACACGCTGGTCTTTTCGAGTTTCTCCTCGGCCCCACAGATCACACTTGAAAGTGCACGGGTCATCACTGCCTCCAACTTCGGAATGTTCGAGTTCGGTCTTGAACCGGAAACCCGACCATCCGCGGAGCGTGCGCCCTAGGTCAGCGAGATGAAGAGTTCGACCCCGCTCGGCGCGCGGGTGATCTCGATTTCCTCGGCGAAGGCACGGTCGATCTTCCCTTCCCGTGCCGCGACCTCCGCCTGTTTCCACACATCTTCGATCGGATCATCGACAGGTCCGTCCGGAACGAACCGCGCGAAGTACCCGGCCGGCACCCGCACCATCACGTCCCCCTCCGCGAGATGCTCGGGACCATCGCATCGGTACCCGACGACCGCAATCGAGTCGCCCTCCGTGTTCGGGGTGTACACCGTCACGATCTCCGCCAATCCCCGTTCCAGGATGCGTTCACGGGTGAACTCCATCAGCCCTCCCGACCGCTCCCCCGATCCTGCATCCACATTCGGCAAGACCAGTCCTCCGACGTCGACCGCGCTGCATTTGACGATCTCAAAGCCCATGACAATTGCTCCGAGACAGTGAGCCGACCGCGATGTAGAGATCGATGCGGTACGCGTGCGGATAGCACTCGAAGGCGCCGGTGAATGCGCGGTCGAGTTGCCCCGCGTCCTCCGCCTCGCGCACCTGCTGCCACAGGTTGCTCACGACGTCGGGAAATTCTCCAGTCGAAAAGAACCGCGCGTACCGTCCGCCCGGAACCCTGGCCATGACATGGCCACGCATCACGTCCCCGATCGACTCGCACCGGTAGCCCACGACCTGGGTGTAGAACGATCCGGCCTCGGCGGCATGATCTGTGTAGATGGACGCCAGCGGTCCCGGCGGGTTCTGCCCGAGGACCGCGGACCAGGCTCGCTCGAGGTTCGGATCCCGCAGCATCCCCAACGGACGCTTGGGACTTCGCACCGGCAGGCCCCCCACGAAGGTTTCACCGAGTTCGACGAACTCAATCTCCCCTGACCGCATTTCAACCACGCTCCCTCCCCGGAACGGGTTCCCCCACGGCTCGCGACAGCTCCCGATCCGGTCACAGCAGATCCACCATAACCGGGTATTCGCACGACTGGGGAGACATAACTGAATGCCAAATTCCCTGTTCCACCCAGTGCTTTCAGTCACCAACTCGATCAATAAAAAAGCCAGGTCAAACAAACCTCAAGTACTTAATTTCCCTTGAAAGCGGGCCTGAAGTGTGGTTAGTTTGACGGAGTCCACCAGCCGAAGGTCCGGACGAGGGGAAGACAGGCGAATGCGGTGCAGACTGTGTGACTCGGACCGCCTCCTGAGCGTCCTCGACCTCGGCGCGACGCCGCCGTGCGAGCGATTTCTCACCGCCGCCGAGCTTGACGACCCCGAGCCCACATACCCGCTGCACCTGCGCCTCTGCACGGACTGCCTGCTGCTGCAGATTCCGGCGCTTATCACACCGGAAGACACCTTCACCGAGTACGCATACTTCTCGTCCTACTCGGACACCTGGGTCGAGCACGCTCGCCAGTTCGTGGACGAAGCAGTACGCCGACTGTCCCTCGACAGCAACTCCCTCGTGGTGGAGGTGGCCAGCAACGACGGGTACCTGCTCCAGCACGTCGTCCGGGCAGGAATCCCCTGCCTGGGGATCGAACCGTCCGTGAACGTCGGGGCGGCGGCCCGTGACCTGCGGGTGCCGACCCGGACCGCATTTCTCGACCAGGACCTGGCGGCCTCGATCCGTGCCGAACACGGGCCGGCCGATCTCGTCGTGGCGAACAACGTGTACGCACACATCCCGGATCTCCTCGGCTTCACCCAGTCGCTCCGCGCCCTGCTGGCCGACGACGGCTGGCTCAGCATCGAGGTCCACCACGCGCTGAACCTGGTCGGTCTCGGCCAGTTCGACACCGTGTATCACGAGCACTTCCAGTACTACACTTTGCTTTCCGCCGCTCGGGCCCTCGCCACCGCCGGGCTCGCGGTCGTCGACGTCGAATTGCTCCCGACACACGGAGGGTCGATCAGGATCTGGGCTCGGCCCGATTCGTACGGTGCTGCGCCGAGTGCTCGGGTACGCGAGGTCTTCCGAGCCGAGCAGCAGGCTGGGTTGCACGATGTCGACGGCTACCTCAGGCTCGCGCCGCTGGCGGAGTCCGTTCGCCACGACCTCCTTCGATTCCTCCTCGAGTGCCGATCCCACGGCAAGACCGTGGTCGGGTACGGGGCGCCCGGCAAGGGCAACACCCTGCTGAACTACTGCGGAATCCGCACCGACCTGCTCGAGTACACGGTGGACCGGAACCCCTACAAGCACGGCCGATTCACCCCGGGTACGCGGATCCCGATCCTCGAACCCGAGCAGATCGCCAAGGACCGCCCGGACGTCGTACTCGCGCTGCCGTGGAACCTCGAACCGGAACTCACCGAACAACTCCGATTCATCACCGAGTGGGGCGGCGAGCTGATGTTCCCGCTCCCGCGCCTGCACCCGGCCGCGCTGTAGCCGACGCGACCGCCGACATCCAACAACCCACCGGGAGGGACCAGCATGAAAGTCGTTCTGTTCTGCGGCGGATACGGGATGCGCATGCGCAACGACCGCAGTGACGAAATACCCAAACCCATGCAAATGGTCGGTCCCCGCCCCCTCCTGTGGCACATCATGCGGTACTACGCCCATTTCGGCCACACCGAGTTCATCCTGTGCCTCGGCTACGGATCCGCCAAGATCAAGGAGTTCTTCCTCGACTACCACGAGGAGCAGTCCAACGACTTCGTACTCCACAACGACCGGGTCGAGTTGCTGCACACCGACATCAGCGACTGGTCGATCACTTTCGTCGACACCGGCCTCGAATCCGCCATCGGCGAACGGTTGCGCCGGGTCCGCCGGCATCTGAACGGAGACCCCTACTTTCTCGCCAACTACGCGGACGTCCTCACCGACGCCCCGCTCGATCTGGTCGTCGAGAAGTTTCACGAATCGGGTGCCGCGGCGTCGATCCTGGTCGTCCCACCACAGTCCTCGTTCCACTGCGTCGACGTCGCCGACAACGGCGAGATCAAGGAGATCACCCCGATCAGCCAGTTCCCGATCTGGGAGAACGGTGGATACTTCGTGCTCAGCCAGGAAATCTTCGATCTGCTGCCGCCGGGCGGAGACCTCGTCGCGGACGTGTGCCAGACCCTCGCCGGGCAGGGCCGGCTCTTCGGCTACCGGCACGAGGGCTTCTGGAAGCCCGCGGACACCTTCAAGGAGCGCGCCGAACTCGACGACAGCTACGCCCACGGCGACCACCCGTGGACGGTCTGGGACCACTCACAACCCGTCCCACAGCCATGATCGACCTGCATCCCTCGACCATCGGTGAGGTCGCCGCGCTCGGGGCGCACTGCGACGACATCGCCATCGGGGTCGGCGGCACCCTGTTGACCCTCGCCACCGCGATCCCGCATCTACGGGTCCGCGCCTTCGTGCTGTCGGGGGATGATTCGGGGCGCGAGATCGAGGAGCGCCACGCACTCGCGGCGCTGTGCCCGGACGCGGATCTCGAAATCACCGTCCTGGACGTCCCCGACGGGCACGCGCCCGAGTACTGGGGTCCGATCAAGAGTGCGCTCGAGCTGTTCCGGAGGGAAGTCGCCCCCGATGTGGTCTTCGCACCACAACGCGGTGATGCGCACCAGGACCATCGGCTGCTCGCGGAGCTGGTACCGACGGTCTTCCGCGACCACCTCGTACTGGGCTACGAGATCCTCAAGTGGGAATCGGACACACCGCGGCCGACGGTGTTCCACCCACTCACCAAGAAGGTCGCGGAGGAGAAGGCCCGTGTCCTGCTCAAGCACTACCAGTCACAGGCCGAGCACGACTGGTTCGACGAGAGCGCCTTCCTCGGCCTCGCACGCCTGCGCGGGGTGCAGTGTCATCGAACGCTCGCCGAGGCGTTCGTGGTGGAAAAGTCGATGATCCGATTCGGAGGGGCGTGACATGAGGGTTCTCGTCACCGGTCACCAGGGCTATCTCGGCACTGTCATGGTGCCGGTTCTGCGCACGGCCGGCCACGACGTGGTCGGACTCGACTCCGGGCTGTTCGCCGACTGCATTCTCGGGTCGGCACCCGTCGACCCCCCGGGCATCGAGGTCGACATCCGTGATGTCAGCGAGAGCCACCTGTCGGGGTTCGACGCGGTGATCCACCTGGCGGCGCTGTCGAACGATCCGCTCGGGGCCCTCGCGCCCCGAATCACCTACGACATCAACCACCATGCGTCCGTTCGCCTTGCGCGGCTCGCCAAACATGCCGGCGTCCGGCGCTTCCTGTACGCGTCCACCTGTTCCGTGTACGGCGCGGGGGGCGAGGACCTCGTCACCGAGAGCGCGCCGCTGCGCCCGTTGACGCCGTACGCGGAGAGCAAGGTCCGAGTCGAGGACGACGTCGCGACCTTCGCCGACTCCGGTTTCTCCCCCGTGTTCCTGCGTAACGCAACCGCTTTCGGCTTCTCACCGCGACTGCGTGCGGACATCGTGCTGAACAATCTCGTCGGGCATGCCGTACTCACAGGCGAGGTTCGGGTGCTCTCCGACGGAACGCCCTGGCGGCCGCTGGTGCACGCGCGCGACATCGCGTCGGCGTTTGCCCGAGCCCTGGTCGCGCCGATCGACGCTGTGCACTGCTCGGCATTCAACGTCGGCACGGAGGCAAACAACCTCACCGTCGCGCAGATCGCCGCGGCCGTGGTCGACGTGGTGCCGGGGTCGAGGCTGCTGATCACCGGGGAGAGCGGACCCGACCTGCGTTCGTACCGGGTGGACTTCTCGGCCATCCGCCGCGCGCTGGGCTTCGAGGCGGCGTGGAGCATCCCGGACGGTGCCGCCGAACTCTGTCGGGAGTACCTGGCCGCAGGCTTGACCGAAGCGGACTTCACCCGGCGATTCGTCCGACTTGCCCACCTCGAAAACCTCAGGACATCAGGGCTTGTCGACCAATCACTCCGATTCCAGACCGTCGGCTCTCGTCATGGCTGAGGTCAGCGACGTGTCATTGTCAGAGTGTCTCGAGAAGGTCCGACCAACGACCGGCACGGGCGTCCCTCCCGCTGACAAGAGTGACCGGCAACGGCCAGTCGATGCCGAGATCGGGGTCGTCGTAGGCAACGGCAACGTCCTCGGCGGGGTCGTGCGGCCGGTCGATCCGATAGCAGACGTCCGCGGTCGGGGTCAGTGCCTGGAAACCGTGAAGGAACCCCGGCGGGACGTACAGGTGCCGGAACTCGACGTCGTCGAGCACGAAGGCCTGCTGCGCGCCGAAGGTCGGCGACTCTCGTCGGATATCCACCAGCACGTCGTGCACCGCCCCGTGCGCGCAGCGCACCAACTTGGCCTCACCTCGCCCCGAACGTCCATGCATTCCACGGATAACGCCGAGCACCGAGCGAGATTGCGAATCCTGAATGAAGGCCGCAGTCTCGACCCCTGCCTGCTCGCCTATCCGCGCATCGAACGTGCGGGTGAACAGTCCCCTGTCGTCCCGGAATGGCTCGGGGCGGAACACCAGAACATCTGCAAGGTCGGCCTTTTCGACGTGCATACGCCCATCCTGCTCCCCCTCCGCCCTCGATTCCACCGATCCGGCGACATCGGAGGAACGTGATGCAATGCCGAGGGTGCGGATCCACCGCCACCGACCGGGTACTCGACCTCGGTCGAGTACCGGCCGCGGATCATTTCCCGCTCTCTTCGACCCCGGTGTCTCCGGACGAGGCGTCCCACCCGTTGGCGATGGAACTGTGCCATGACTGCGGACTCGCCCAACTCGCCGAGGACGACACAACCACCGACGAACCCCGCGGCGTCGAGCCGCAGGCACTGAAGGACCAAGCCGCCGAGGCCGTTCGAACAGTCGACGACGCTGGTTGGCTGACAGGTGACACCGTTCTCGAATTCGGCAGCCCGCACGGCGGCAGTTGGCTGCCGTTGCTGACGGACCGCGGATTCCGGGGACCGCAGCCGGGACACCCGGCTTCGGTGGTGTTGGACTGCTTCGGCGTCATGCACGAGCCAGATCAGCGGGCCGCATTCCGGCGTCGAGCCGAAACCACGGCAGCAGACGGAATCCTGCTGGTCCAGTTCCACTCCCTGCGCGCGATCGTCGAACATGTTCAATGGAATGCCTTGCGGCACGGCCACTTCGCATACTACTCACTGACAGCCCTGCGTCGACTGCTCGCCGCTGTCGGCATGTTCCCATGCGCCGCCTGGGCATTCGACCTCTACGGGGGAACCGTTCTCGTCGCCGCGCAGCACGAATCGTGCCCGCAATCCGACATCGTCCGAGACGTCCTCGCGGCCGAACGTGCTCTCGGCATGGACGATCCGGCCGTCGTGGGTACGCTGCAGCCGGCCGCTGACGACAACACACGGGAACTTCGCGAGTGGCTCAAGTCGATGGCCGACCTCGATCGGCGGGTCTATGCATACGGCGCAGCATCCCGAGCCGTCGCACTGTTCACTCGCGCTGGGATCGACCGCCGACTCATTTCTGCGGTCGCCGACGCCTCCCCCGCCAAACAAGGCCGGCGCATGCCAGGCACCGACGTGCCCATCATCTCCCCCGACCAGCTCCTCGCGGCCGATCCGGACTGGGTGTTGCTCACCGTTCCCGACCTGCTTCCTGAGGTACAGCACCTGTTCCCTGCTCTGCGTGGCCGGTGGATCGTCGACCGATCCGGCGGCGAGGCGCGGCGGGTATCGACGAATACGCACATCGGGCAGGGGCAACCACAATGAGTGTAAATCCGCCGCCCTGGCCCCGAATGTTCGTCGACCAGGTCCCCGTCGACCTGATCGATCGCAAGTCCGCGATCTCGTTGATCTTCGATGTACTCACGACCGCCGGACCATTGGCCGTCGCGTCCGCGAACCTGGACCACATTCACCACTTCGGCCGTGACGCCTCGTGGGCGGGCCGGCCACCGGCCGTGCCCTCGGCGGGAGCGACTTCGGAACTGAGGTGGCTCACCCTCCTCGATGGTGTCCCGCTGGTACACAGGGCGAAGTCACTGACCGGCCGCGAGTGGCCGAAGCTGTCCGGCAGCGACCTCATATACCCAATTCTCACGCGTGCGGAGGCCGACGGTGTCCGCATCGGCTTCCTCGGCGGATCCGCTGAGACGCACGAGCGATTGCGCACGGTAATGGCCGTGCGGCGGCCCGCACTCCAGATCGTTGGAACCTGGGCGCCCGATCGGTCCGAGTTGACCGATGCCGTTTCATCCGCGCGAATCGCCGCGCAGATCCGCGCGGCCGAGGTGCAGATTCTAGTGGTCGCGATGGGAAAGCCACTTCAGGAGAACTGGATTGCCCAGTTCGGTGCCGCCACAGGCGCACGGGCGCTGCTGGCGTTCGGTGCGGTGGTGGACTTCCTGTCGGAACGGATCCCTCGGGCCCCGCAATGGGCGACGAACAGCGGACTCGAGTGGGCTTGGCGACTCGGTCGAGAGCCTCGGCGACTTGCACACCGCTATCTGGTCGAGGCACCGCCCGAGCTGTTTCGTCTCGAGTTTCGGGCCCGTGCCGTCTCGGCGACCCCCGTCACGGAGGGAGGACGACAATCGTGGTGACGCGCACTGGTGCGGGTTCCGACGCGCCTCGTCAACCTATCGAGCTGGGCTGGTCGCTTGGGCTGACCTCATCGGCGTGAACAGAACTCGACCTGCGAATTCGTGGCATACCGGGTCCACCAACCTGTCGAGGCATGTCCGACCCGCCGCACAGCACGATCCCAGCGAGCGGCGCTCCCACCGTTCGCAGTTCCTCGGCGGCAAAGGTGAGGTCACGCCGCCGAGTTGATCCAGGTACGACAACGAGGAGAACACTGTCAGCGAGTTCACTCAGTACCGTCGCTGGACTGGTCGACGTCACGGGTGTGGAGTCGATGACGATGTGGGCGTAGGCGGTCAGCAACCTGGCGACCAGCCGCCGCATCGCGGTGGCCGCCAGCAGATCATCGCGACTTTCCCCTCCGTCTCCGGCGGGCATCACGTCCGGGAGTCCGTCGACGCCACGTCGAATCGTATTCGCCGCCGTTGCCGATCCGGCCAACACGTCAAACAGCCCGGGGCCGGGCTCGGCGGCGATCCCCAGATTCGCCAGGTTGGTCTGGACGACGATCACGAGGTCGCCACCGGCTGCGAGGGTGCGCCCGAGGTTCAATGAGAACACGGCGGTATCTGTTTCCCCGTCGGCACAAGTGACTACCCACACCTGCGCCGACTCGCCGGCCTGGTCGGAACTGGATACAGGCGGGCGCAGTCGCATGCTCAGGCGGCGGTACCCCTCGAGGTCCGACCCGTCGGCCGCGGGCGTCGACGCGACGACTCCGATCACCGGCAGGCCCGAGGCCGCCGCGGCGCGGTCCGCGGTCCTGACGATCGGATCCGTGCGGTCTCGGATCCACACCGCTACCGCCCCCAGTACCAAGCCCACGAGCGCGCCGATGGCGCCAAATGTCAACGGTCCGGGAAGTCTCCTGTGCGGCGTGCTCGCCGAGGTTACGACGGTGGTGTGCACCTTCTGGCCGTCCACACCGGTGGGTGTCTCGAGTGCGCCGGTGTACGCGATGAACTCGGCGGCAAGCGTGTCGGCAAGCAGTCGCGCCTGGTCCGGTGACGTGTCTGCCACGGCGAGGTCGATGACCGTGGTCCTCGGCGGCACGATCGTGGCACTGACATTGTCAGCAAGTTCCCGCGCCGACTGCGACAGCCCCAATTTGTCGACGACACGCTGGTTCACGGCCTCAGTGGTCAGCAGTTCGACGTAGGAATTGACGCGTCCCCACACCACCTGATCGTTCTCGTACGCGGTGGCCGTCGCGGACCCCTGGATCGACACCAGCAGTTGGGTGGTCGAGGCGTACTTCCCCGGTGCGAGCAGCGCGCCGCCCACACCGACGACGACGCACGCGAGCAGGACAGTCAGAAACAACTTCCAGTGCAGCCGGACCGCGGCGAGGAAGGTTCTCACATTCATCTTGCACTCGTCCTTTCCCCGGACCGAAACGCCTTGACGGCACTCGGCTCGGGCGCCTGGTCGACAATCACGGCCACCGTCGTCGCCGCCGGCAGGGACGCTGACGTGTCGAGCAATTCGTCCTCCGTGGTCACACCGTGCCGAACAACCAGAACAATCGTGCCCGCCGCGCCGACGATCGCGTCTGCCGTCACGGCCGACGGGCAGGTGAGCACCACCCAGTCGTAGTGCTTGCGGAGCTCCACCACGATGGCGAGTACCGCGTTCGGGTCGATCGGGTCCCTCGGAAAGTCGGTTGCGCTGCCGGCCCCCAGCAGTGGTCCGTTCCCCGAGTCCTGCACTGCCTCCAGCGCAACAGCATGGCCGAGAAGGACGTCCATGACGCCCGGAAGCCCTTGAACACCACAGAGTTTCGTCAACTCCCAGGAGGCCTGATCGAGATCGACCAGGATCACAGAGTCGCCCTGGACACGCAGCGCGTCGGCCAGCACGACAGCTGCCGCGGCGGTCGCCGACCTGGCTGCGGGCTCGGCGACCGCGATGACGCCTCGGTCGGGATCGCCCATCACCGAGAGCAGGCGACGCCGAATGAGACGGGCGTTCTCGGTGGCCGTCCCGGCGTGCACATCGCCGATCGTGCCGAGCACCGGCCTGCCGGTGATGCGGGCGGCGTCGCGCGGATCACGGACCGAGCGGTCGAAGATCGAACGCAGCACCGCGCCGGTCGCCCCGAGGAGCATCCCGACCAGGCCCGCCCCGAGCAACACCGCCAGTGGCGGCGCTCCCCAGAAGCTGACCCGGGTGGGCAGACTCGGTTGGTTGACGACGACGAGTTCCGCGCGGGGCACCACTGAACCCGTCACGGTTTCGAGCGCGTGCACTGCCGCCGCATACTCGGGCAGGAACACGGTGAGGGTCCGCTGGGCCTCTCCGGCGGTCGGGGCATCGACGGCGACATCGATCAGCACGGTGCCCGGCCGGTTGGTCGCCGTCGTCCGCTCGGCGAGAGTTTCGGGTGCCAGATCGATGCCGAGATCTCGCACGACACTCGTGGCCAGGTCGGTGCTGCGGGCCAGCTCGACGTAGTTACCGGCACGGTGCTGGGCGTACGTGTCACCGCCGTCGACCGCACGGCTGACGTCCCCGGGTGTTCGGATGAAGACGGTCGCCGTCGATCGGAAGAGCGGCGGCGCCAGCAGCAGGGCGACCACAGCGGCCCCGACACCCAGGAGCATCCCCCACGCCAGCCAGCGCCATCGCTCGCGGAGTACCCGCACGTAAGCGTGCAGCGCGGTGCTCATGGCGAGGGGACCATGCCATGAGAGACGAGCGATGCCACCAGGGCCGCGCCGAGCTCTCCGTCGCCGCGGGGATTGGGGTGTTTCCCGTCCGAGGCGAGCAGGTCGGCGGTGTCGCCGCCGGCAAACGGCGCGTCCGCGATGGGGTCGAGGAAGAGGACACCATCGGCCGCCGGGTCGGATTCGAGGCGGGCCATGAAGTCGTCGTCGAATCCCAGGTCGTCACGAGGGGTGGCGAGGTACCTGGGTCTGAGGAACACCACCTTCGCGGCGGGCCAGGCCCTACGGGCCTCTCCGATCGTGAAGGCCATTGCCTTGAAGACGTCCTCGCCGGGCGCGAAGAGGTCGTTCCGGCCACCGTCGAGGACGACGATGTCGGGCTGGTACTGGTCCGCCAGCTTGGGGATGCGTTCGGAGAAGGAGGTCGAGTCCCCGACGTACTCGTTGACGACAAAGCGATTGGGCGGACCGCCGCTGATGTATCCGGTCCCCGGCACGGCCGAGAGGTCGCAGTGCCACCGCATCCGGACCGCCGCCAGGCAGGCATAGGACATTTCCGCCAGTGGTCCGCTTCCACCCGTGTACGAGTCGCCGATGAACAGGACGGCCGGCGGTGCCCCGGGATCGGCATGCTGTCGCTCGATCTGTCCGGTTGCCGGCGCCGCCACCGGCGGCGCGGCGTCGAGGGACACGACGACCACAGCCAAGCCGGTCAGCACCGCCGTGGCGAGCGCGATCAGGGCCGCGTCCAGTCGCCGTCGCCGCGTCATCGGACCACCTCCGTACGGACCCACGCCGCGACTCTGTCCGCGAGCAGGGACTGTCCCTCGTCCGTGGGGTACGCGAGGTCTGCCTGCATCAGACGAGGCGTCAGCCACGGGGGATCGAGGGCATCGAGGTAGGGGACGCCGGTCGACTTCGCGGCGGACTGGACCGCGTCGGACACCCGGCTCACCGCCTCCGGCACCGGGGTCTCGTACCACGTCGGTCCGATCACAAGGGGTCTCTCACCGCCGAGAACGATCTTGTGAATTGCGGCGGTGGCACCCGCGTTGATCGGAGCCGCCTCGGGGAATCCGGTGTCCTTCAGGCCGCCGACCACCAAGATGAAATCGGGGTCGGCGCCTCGGGCCCGGTCCACCTGATAGGTGAACGCGTATCCGCCCACGCCGTCCGCCAGGTAGCCGGCGCCGGGAAGCGCGAAGTTCGACACGGACCACCCGGTGCGCTGGGCCAGCAGGGTTGGCCACACCACCCGATTCTGACGTCCGGCGGTGTAGTCGTCTCCGACGACGGCGATCCGCAGCGAACGCGGAGGTGCTGCCTCCTCGTTGCTCCTTCGCGCGATCGCCGAGGCCGCCGCCAGGGCTGCGACCAGGATCACTGCCGCAGCGGCCGACACGATCGGGAGGGCGCGGCGCCGGCGAGTCACGACGAACCCTCGACCAGGTCGGTGTAGGTGGCCAACAGCCGGTCGGCGATGGCATCCATGCCGAACTCGCGGTGCACCGTCGATCGGCCTCGCCGCCCCATCTCCACGGCCCAGGAGCGGTCCCCGAGCAGGGTCCCAACCGCGGCTGCCAGCGCGGGGGCCGTGGGATCGGTGACGATTCCGCTGCCGGTCCGGCTGACGGTTGGTGCCAGCCCGCAGTCGTTCGAGACGACCACGGGAACCCCGACGGACATCGCCTCGAGCACCGACATCGGATACGGCTCGCGGACAGACGGAAGGACGTACACACTGGCCGCGGCCATCCGACGTGGGACTGCTGCCGAGTCGAGCGCACCCTCCCAGACGATCCGCGGGTCAGCCCCGATCGACCTGCGCAGTGCTGTCCCCTCACCCTCGTCGGGCCCGACCAGTGTGAATCGCGCATCGACACCGCTGTCCAGCAGGAGTCGCGCCATCTCGACAAACGCCGCCGGGCGCTTACGCGGATGCATGCGGGCGGCGAAGAGCACCTCCGGCGTGCCGGAGTCGACGGCGTCCGGGGTCGAGTGCGGCACCCCGTTGCCGAGCTCCATCAGTCGCAGCGACCCTCCCCCGACGGCGACGAGTTGTTCACGCTCTGTCGGAGTCAGGTAGAACACGGTTCCGGCGCCGCGGAGCACTTTGTGTGTCCACACCCCGTCCAACGGGCCGGCGAGCGGATGTCCGGACGGCGCGACCATGCCGTGAGTCTGCAGTGCGTAAGGGACCCCGTAACGCCGCGCTGCCACCGCCAGCGGCAGCACCACCAGGTCGCGGCCGAGGTGGATGTGGACCACGTCAAACCCGGCGCGGTGCCTGCGGAACCAGCGTCCGAGCCCGGGCGCACCGACGCCCGCGAACCCGGCGCCGGGGACGAGAGTGCGGGCGCGGAACAACCGAACCGGGACCTCGCCGAGCATGGTCGGCACGACCGGATACCCGCGAGTGCCTGCCGCGATGATCGTCTCGTGTCCACGGCGAATCAGCTCCGCACTCTGGTTGAGAGCGACGCGGGCGGGCCCGCCGTACGCCCCGTCTGGGCTGATCAGCGTCACCACCTGCAGGATTCGCACGACACTCAGCCCGGCGCGACACTCGGTTGGGGGGGCCGAACGGAGCACCCGGGCGGAATATCGGACGACACCACCGACATCGCGCCGACCACCGAGTTCGCGCCGACGGTGACGCCACGCAGGACCATCGACCTGGCGCACAGCCACGCGCCGTCCTCGATGACGATGGGCGCATTGTCGAACTCGAAGGTCGGCGACCTGCGGTCATGGCTACCCGTGCACAGGTAGGCGTACTGGGAGATGCACACGTCGGAGCCGATGACTATGCGATCGATGTTGTAGAGGTCGGCCCCGGTCCCGATCCAGGAGTCGTTGCCGATCGACAGCTTCCACGGCCATTGGACATTCACCCGGTGCTTGATCAGGACACCCTCACCGACCTCGGCGCCGAACCAGCGCAGGGCGGCGCACCGCAGTCGGTTGGGACACCACACCTGCGTGAACAGCAGGGTGGATGTCGCCACCCAAAGGCACTGTGCGAGAAATCCACGACCCTTGTCGTAGGAACGGCCGCGCCGAGCAGCCAACGACCGAGTCGATCGCGTGCTGGCCATGCGTACCTCCCCCGGTCGGTGACCGACTGGTTCAGCAGACAACGGCTATGAGATTACGCCCGCAGTGTGTCGGGAGCCACTAGTGTTTGAGTCACGCCCCGGCATAGCCGTGAAGGGGATGACTCATGGCCGGTATCGGATTCGCACCGGCCCGGACGTTCGCGGAATTACAGCGCGCGCGGCGGGCCGTGCTGGCACAGGTCGCCGTATTCGCCGCCGGCGCCACATCTTTCGTACCGATCGCCAATTTCACAGTCACCGGATTGTCGGTGGTGTGCCTACTGCTGGTGCCCGGATTTCTGCTGATGAAGCATCGCGGGGTCGAGCTGGTACCGCTGGTGCTCGCCGCACTGGGGTGGATCTCCTACATTGTGTCCGGCCTGGTCAACGGGGTCAGCATGCTGTGGCCGAATGCCATTGCGCCAGCGGCATTTTCTCTGTATCTCGTCGGACTGACGGTCATCACCGGCCGGGCGGTGGCGTCGATCGCCACGGCCCTCGCAGGGGTTGCCGCGGGTAGCGTGGTCTTCTTTCTGATCCGCGGGATCGAGCTGACGCGGACCGGGAGCTTCCTGGACCTATGGAAGTACGGCATCGCGCAGTCCGTGACGATCCTCATCCTGTACGGAATGGCGAGGAAGGCGCGCACACCAAGGTTCGCCTTCCCTGCAACCCTCATGCTGCTCGGGCTGGCCAGCCTCGGCCTCAACTTCCGTTCACATGCGGCGATCTGCCTCGCCTCGGCCGCGATCGTGCTGACCCGGCAGATCGTGGGATCCCGGATCAGGCGCGGTTGGCAGTTTGCCGGGATCGCGGTATTCGGCATCGCCTTTGCCTACGCAATGCCGATCGTCGCCCGCGCGGGAGTGTTCGGACCGGCATTGCAACACAAGACCCTCGAGCAGCAGGCGACCCATCTGCCACTGCTGCTAGCCGGTCGAACCGAGCCACCGATGTCGGTCACCGCCATCCTCGAGCGTCCCCTGCTCGGTTGGGGTAGCGCACAGAAGCTGACGCCGGATCTGTACACCGCGGCGGAACATCTCGCCGTCCGGATGGGCTTCGAGCCCACCTTCCCCTTCGAGCTCTACTGGCGCCTGCCGCCCCGCGACTATTCGGCGATGCACTCGATCCTGCTCGGGTCCTGGGTCGAGGGCGGCGTACTGGCCACTCTGCTCCCGCTGTGGCTGCTGGTCGCCTGCTGCGGCCTGGTGTGGAACCTCGAGCGGTACGGAGTGTGGGCTCCCCTGGTGGTGACCATTGCCGTGCAGGGCATCTGGGACCTGGTGTACTCGCCGTGGACGTACAACACGCTCCCTGTCTACGCATGCATCGCGTTGTTCTACTCGGCGGCCCACTTCGTCCGTCCCGTCGTCGGGGACACCGGTCCACCATGACCCGGCCGGCCGTGACACCGCGGGTCAGTGTCGTGATCCCAACGGTGGGGCGGGCATCACTCGCCCGCGCCGTGCGGTCCGTCCTCGATCAGACGTACCGCCCCACAGAAATTCTCGTGGTGGCGGACACCGAGGCCCCGCTGTCGCTGCCGGCGGATGAGCGGATCGTGCAGCTCAGGCCGGGCGTGGGTGCAGGCCCGGCGCGGTGCCGACAATTGGGTATCAACGCAGCGACCGGCGGGGTGATCGCGCTACTGGACGACGACGACGAGTGGCGCCCCGACAAGCTGCGCCGGCAACTCGACGCGGTCGCGGCCTGCGCCGGAGGCCAATGGATTGCCTCGTGCCGGATGGATGTCGAGGGTCCCGGTGACCGGCGGCGGACGTGGCCACGACGGATCATCGAACCCGGCCAGTCGGTGGCGGAGTACCTCTTCCGCTTCACGGACCTGACGTTCGGCGGCGCGGTCCTACAGACATCGACGCTCTGCTTCCCCACCGAGGTCGCGCGCAGGGTGCGGTGGGACGCCGACACCGGCTCGCCGCACGACGAGCCGAGCTGGTTGATCCGGGTTCAGGCGGCCATGCCCGGCGTGCGCTTCGTCCAGCTCCCCGACGTGCTCAGCACCTACCACGTAGAGGGCGAGTCGCTCTCGCGCAGCACTATCGACCGCACCGATGCGTACATCGGCTGGGGCCTGCAATATCTGAGCCGCGAATCGCCGCGAGTGCGGGGAGACTACCTCTGCACCAGCCCGGTCAGCGCCGCTGTGTCGGCTCGATCAGTCAGGGGTGTGCGACATTCGATCTCGGCGGCGCTGCGCCACGGCCGGCCCGGCCCCTGGGCGCTCGGCTACGCGGCCATGAACACGGCGCGGGTCCTCACGTTGCGGGCGCGAGCGGCGGTCCGGCCAGCGGAACGGCGCCCGGCGACGGCACAAAGCCCGTGACCGTGCAACCCGTGCCGGCCAGCCAGCTCGCGCCCGAGGAGAAGCGCGCGCTGGTTCGCGGCACCTTGTACCGCATCGTCGGTACCCCGGTGGTGGCGGCCCTCGGCCTGGTGAACACCGCCGTCATTGTGCGAGAAACCGGGGAGGCCGTGTTCGGCCTGGTGTCCCTCGTCGCCACGGTGACCCTGTTGTTCCCCTTCGCCGACCTCGGGATCGGGGCGGTCGTCCTGAGCGCCAGCGCCCTGCTCAACGGACCGAGTCATGACCCGCGTGCAGTCGACGTCATCCGGCGTGCCTATCGGGTGCTGTTCTCGGTGGCCGCCGCCCTCGCCACCACCGCGTTCGTCGTGATGGCGACCGACGGCTGGGGATCGCTCATCGGATTCTCGAGCGGCCCCGACGACCGGTGGGCAATCACCGTCGCCGCAGTGGTTTTCGCCCTCACCATCCCCGCCGGGCTGGGCGTGCGCATCCTCATCGGGATCGACCGAAATCAGCTGGCCACCCTCGTATTGATGAGCTGCGCTGCATTCGCGTTGGTGCTGACCGTACTGCTGCACTCGATGGACGTCGGAGGGATCTGGTACGCGCTGTCGGCGCTGGGCGGCGTGCTCGTCGGGCACCTCCTTGGTACCGCGCTCGCACTGCACCTGTCCGGCCTCGGATGGTCGGCCTTCGCGCCGGTGAGTGCCTCCTCGGCCCGCGCCCGACTGCTGAAGGGCAGCCTATGGCTCTTCCTCGTCGGGGTCGGGCTGCCGGTGGGACTGCAGACGGGCAGGGTCCTCCTCGCACACCTCTCCACTCCTGCGCAGTTGTCCGCATACGCGCTGACCGCGCAGATGTACGCGGTCGGTTGGTCGGTTCTCTCCACCGCGGGCATGGCCTACTGGCCGGTCTTCGTGAAGAGGCGGGATGCTGCGGAGGCGACGGTCCGAATCTGGTGGCGTCTCACCGGCGTCCTCGGGGGGTCCGCCGCGGTCGCCGCGGTCGGTCTGGCAGCGCTCGGCCCGTGGGTCGCGTCGGTGCTCTCGGATGGGGAGATCACGGTGCCTGTATCGCTCGCTCTGGCGTTCGGTGCACTACTCGTGGCGCAGGCCATGTACTTTCCGGCGGGCGTACTGCTGACCAGGCCGACCGAGGCGCGGTGGCAGACGTGCTGGACAGCCGCCATGGCCGCGGTCAGCCTTGGCTGCGGTATCGCCCTGGCGGGTCCGTTCGGAGCGGTCGGTGTGACGTGTGCGGCGGCGTTGGGCGTGTTTGCTGTGCAGGTGGTTCCGGCCTTGCTGTGGGTGCCCACCTTGGTCCGTCGTCGTCCTGCTGCGGGACAACTCGACGTCTAGTGGTGCTGCTCGCCTGGCTTGCCGGTGAGTGGCCGAGCGAGCGGGGCGACGACGGTGACGCCGGCCGCGACGTCATGAATCACGGTGGCGTTGGCACCTACAGTCGCATTGTCGTGCAACGTGATCGGACCCAGTACCACGGCCCCTGCCCCGACTCTGACGTGGTCGCCGAGCGTGGGCCGACCTCTCGCGTCGTGCCCGATGGTCACCTGCTGGTTGATCCAACCGTGGCTCCCGATGACCTCAGCGGTGACGATCGTTCCCACGCCGTGCTGAATGAACAGTCCGGGACCGATCCGCTCGGCGTCGAGCGTGAGCGTCGGCTCCGGCCGGTACAGCGTGCGGAGAACGAAACGCAGCACCGGGTGGGCCGGACGGAGACGGTAGTGGACCAGGGTGCGGAACTCGGGCAATGCGCCGGCTAGGTACGCAAATCGTGCGTAGCGGTCGAGCTCGAGCAGGGCCTTGCTGCCGATGCATTCGAGCCACCAGTCGACGTCCACCGCGACCGACTCCGACACGCCCGAGCGTTTGACGGACCACCACAACGGGCCGGCCCATACCCGGGCCGCACGCACCAGGACTGCCCGTCGACCGCCGGAGGTCATCGACCAATTCTAGGGTGGTGAGCGGGTGTCCGCGGGACAATGTACTCATGGCACCTCAGCCGATAGCGAGAGATGCTCGCCTCTACATCGCCGGTCACCGAGGTCTCGTCGGATCGGCGTTGTGGCGGCACTTCGCAGTGTGCGGATTCCAGAATCTGATCGGGCGCAGTTCCGGCGAGTTGGACCTACGTGATCGGCGCGCGACCGAGGCGTTCTTCGCCCAGACGCGACCGGAAGTGGTGATCGCGGCAGCGGCCCGGGTGGGGGGGATCGCCGCCAATCGGGACCGCCCGACAGAGTTCCTGTCCGACAACCTCCGCATCCAGGTCAACCTTCTCGACAGTGCCGTGGCCACGGGCGTCGGACGGTTCCTGTTCCTCGGCTCGAGTTGTATCTACCCCAAGTTCGCCGATCAACCGATTCGCGAGGACGCACTGCTGACAGGCGCGCTCGAGGAGACCAACGAGGGCTACGCGATCGCAAAGATCGCCGGTATCGCGCAGGTTGCGGCCATCCGCAGACAGCACGGGCTGCGGTACATCTCCGCGATGCCGACCAGCCTGTACGGCCCGGGTGACAACTTCCACCCCCACGACAGTCATGTCCTCCCCGCCTTGATCCGCCGCTTTCACGAGGCCACACTCGAAGGAACTGACCAAGTTACCTGTTGGGGCACGGGGAAGGCCCGGCGAGAGTTCATGCACGTGGATGACCTGGCCCGAGCCAGCCACTTCCTGCTCGACAACTACGACGAGGACCAGCCGATCAATGTCGGTACCGGATCCGACCTGACGATCGCCGAGTTGGCGCACCTGGTCGCCGAGGTCGTCGGCTACCGCGGCGAGATTCGATGGGACACCGACAAGCCGGACGGCACGCCGCGCAAGGTACTCGACGTGCAGCGGCTGAGCAGGCTCGGATGGATAGCGACCATCCCGCTGAATCAAGGCGTGCGTGAGACGTACCAGTGGTACCTCGCGCAGCAGGGCGCCTACCGGACCTGACGATTCCGGTTCACCGCGATTCGACACCCCAGCCCGGCAGCGCAGGCCGGTCGATGCCGGGGGTACCGCCGAGTTCGAGTGCCCGGATATCGGCCGCCACCATGATCTTTGCCAGATCCGGGGCCAGCACCTGAGCCTTCCAGCCCAGCTCCGACTGGGCCTTCGACGAGTTGCCGATCACCGCGTCGATCTCCGTTGGGCGCAGGTAGCGGTCGTCGAATCGAACGTACTCCTCCCAGTCGAGGCCGACGTGCGCAAACGCCAATGCGAGGAACTCACGCACCGAACAGCCAAATCCGGTCGCGAGCACGTAGTCGTCAGGGGCGTCGGCGTGCATCATCCGCCACATGCCCTCGACGTACTCGGGCGCGTAGCCCCAGTCCCGCACCACGTCGACGTTCCCGAGGTACAGGTGCCGGTCGAGACCGGCATGAATGCGGGCCACCGCGCGGGTGATCTTGCGCGTGACGAAGGTTTCGCCGCGCCGCGGCGACTCGTGGTTGAACAGGATGCCGTTGACGGTGAAGAGCCCGTAGGCCTCCCGGTAGTTGCGAGCAGTCCAGTACGAGAACAGCTTCGACACGCCGTATGGCGACCGCGGATGAAACGGGGTGTCTTCGTTCTGCGGTGGCGGTGACGACCCGAACATCTCCGAACTGGATGCCTGGTAGAAGCGGCAGTTCAGGTCAAGGTGCCGGACGGCCTCGAGCAGCCGGACAGTACCCAGACCCGCAGTGTCGGCCGTGTACTCGGGTTCGTCGAAGCTGACCCGAACGTGTGACTGTGCCGCAAGGTTGTACACCTCGTCGGGCGCGATCCGGGACAGCAGTGTGATCAGCCGAGCGCCGTCCACCAGGTCCCCGAAGTGCAGGAACAACCGGGCGCCGGGCGTGTGCGGATCGACGTACAGGTGGTCTATCCGGGCGGTGTTGAAGGTCGAGGCACGACGAATGATTCCGTGCACCTCGTAGCCCTTGTTCAGCAGTAACTCCGCCAGGTAGGAGCCGTCCTGACCGGTGATTCCGGTGATGAGCGCACGTCGGGTCATCTGTGCCCCTCCCCCATTCGGGCCCGCCGTGCCCCCGCAAGATCCCGGACCCATTCCTCGTACCGGTCCAGCGCCGTGTCCTCGGACAGGGTGGATGCGACGTAGCGACGGCCGGCGTCGACAAGTCGCCGAGCTACCGCCTGATCGGTGCCCAGGCGCACGGCCTCGCGGAGCAGTAGCTCCGGCCGACCAGCCGGCACGCAGATCCCCGCGCCTGATGCGGCGACCTCGAGCTCGGTGAACCCACTGGCATCGGTCGCGGCGAGAACGGGTACGCCCGATATGAAATAGGAGGTCAGCTTGCTGGGCACCGCCATCTGCGCAACCCCGGGCCGCTCGTTGACCAGCAGCACATCCGCAGCTCCCAGTGCTGCCGGAAAATCGTGCTCGGGAACCGGAGGCAGGAATTCGAGTGCGGCGACGCCGGCCGCCTGATTCTGGAGCTTGGCGCGCTGGTTACCGTCTCCGAGCAGGACGAACCGGACCCGACGTTGGTGATCACCGGCCATTCGGGCTGCCTCGATCACGTTCTCCAGTCCCTGCTTTGCGCCCATGTTCCCGGCGTGCAGGACCACGATGTCGTCATCACCCCAGCCGCGCGCGGCGCGGAAGGCTGCACCCGCGCGAGGATCCGCCGGTGCGATATGCGTCCAGTTGCGGATCACACGGATCCGACTCCGATCGACGCCCAGCCTGTCAACCAGGTCAGTCGTGAACCCGCTGTGAATGACCGCGACGCTGTCGGCGCCCCGCGCGGTAACCGACTCGAGGGTACGGACGGCACGTGCTGGGGCACCCGACATTGCTTCCGTCTCGACGACCGCCCGGCTGTACACGTCATGAACGAGCAATCCGACTGCCGGACGTCGTCGCGTCAACCGGGTCCGGGCGACAGCCAGTGCGACGGCAAGAAGCGGTGGACTCACACACACCACGACCTCAGGCCGATGCCATCCGCTCGTGAGCAACTGCAGGCCGAAAGTCAGTTCCATCGCGACGCGACCGCCGGCCGAGTACGGCTGAGGAACATAGTGCCTGAACCGGCGCACCCGGACACCAGCGGCGACCTCCTCAGTTCGAAATCCGAGATGGCCCGTCGCACGCATCCACTGCGGGTAATGCGGGTACCCCGTCAGGACCGCCACCTCGTGTCCACGAGCGGCGAGGCCGGTCGCGAGGCCGAATGTATACGGCGCAATTCCGGTCGACTCGGGCACATAGTTGATCCCGAGAATAGCGAGTCGGATCCGGTCGCCGATCACAGTTACCGAGCCTAATCGGCCTCGGCCGCGGAGCGTGCGCCGATTGGTGGATCTAGTGCAATCGCCCTCTGGTTGGCCGTACGCTGGGTCGCAGAGAACCCACCGCCGGATCGCGAGGTAGGGAAGGCCTCTGCGCGTATGCATCGGTGCCACGACCCGTTGAACGCGGCGCATCTGCCGAGACCGCCTTCGAGAAGGAAGATCCTGCGACCAAGGTTCGGACCGAGCACGATCCGGTCGGCCTCGTGGTCGCGGCTGCGGGAACTTCCTCGGCATGAAAGGCAGGATCTGAAGTGACAACAGTCCTCGCGAACCCCGACATCACTGATGACGAGCGACGTGCGCGGCTCTACCGCGGACAGGTCTTGGTGTATTCCGCGTCCCCAGAATCGCTCGCACTGGTCGAGCATGCCCGCAGCCTCATCGCAGAGGCGTTCGGCTCGAAGGATCCGCAAACCGCACAACACGACCTGCCCGTCGAGGACTTCGCTGCGGTGCTAGCCAAGCTGAAGCCGAAGTTCATCCACCACCCCGAGTCGAAAGTCCGGGTCAAGACGCTACTCAGATCCTTCTGCTGCGACCTCGACCGGACGTACTTCGACCTTCCCCGCATGCGCACGTCGACATCCAACAACTACCTGACATCTGGCATCTCGTACGCCTTCCACCCGCACCGCGACACCTGGTACTCAGCACCATTCAGCCAGCTGAACTGGTGGATACCGATCTTTCCGGTCGTGCCGGAGAACGTGATGGCGTTCCATCCGCAGTACTGGAGCAACCCGGTGCTGAACGGATCGAGGCGCTACAACTACTACGAGTGGAACCGCACCAGCCGGCAGACTGCCGCGCAGCACATCAAGACCGACACCCGTGATCAGCCGAAGCCCGAGGAACCGTTGCAGCTCGATCCGCAGGTTCGCGTCGTGCCCGATGCGGGCGGCGTCATGTTGTTCTCCGGCAATCAGTTGCACTCGACCGTGCCGAACACCTCGGGGCAGACGAGGTTCAGTATCGATTTCCGTACCGTGAACGTTGACGACGTGATCGCACGGCGTGAAGCGCCGAACATCGACTCCGAGTGCACCGGCACGTCGCTCCGAGACTTCCTGCGCGCCCGAGATTTCGAGCGAATCCCAGAGGACGTCGCGCTCACCTACGAGGGCGCGGCGCCGACCGATGTCTGATCCACTCCAATTCATCGCGCCGATTCCGAGGATGCGGACGGATGGCGCAATGTGGGTGTCTGAAGTACGCCGGCTCGAGTCACTCGGCTTCGACACCCTCGCCGTTTCCCATCACGTCAGCCACGGATGGCAGCTCGCGCCGATCGTCGCAATGGCATTTGCTGCAGCCAACACTTCACGATTACGTATCCTCTCGCTAGTTTTGGTGAACGACCTTCATCACCCCGCATTGCTTGCAAAAGACATTGCGACGATCGACGTGCTCTCGGGAGGGCGGGTCGAACTCGGGATCGGGCCCGGCTGGCAAGCCGACGACTACACCGCCCTCGGCGTGACCTTCGAGAGCGCGGGCACCAGGGTCGCGAGATTGACCGAGTCCCTCGAGGTGATCCGTCAATACTTCACGAGAGATTCGGTCGATTTCGTCGGCGATCACTATCGGATCAACCAGATGGAGGCACTTCCGCCGTGCGTACAGCGGCCGAACCCGCCGATACTGGTCGGCGCCGGAAGTCCTCGCATGCTCGATCTCGCCGGACGGACCGCGGACATCGTCGGAATACACGCAAGAATGAACGACAATACGATCGACGATGCCGCCACCACTGACCTGACCGCTGCCCGGATCGACTCCAAGATCGCGATGGTTCGGGCTGCTGCTTCTGCTGCGGGGCGACCGCCTCCCCGACTCCAATTCAGCTGCCACCACGTTCACGTCACCGATGCACCCTCAAGGTCTGCACCGCGTTCATCGTGGGCGCACCATGCCGAAGCTCAAGCTGACCTGTTGAGAGATTCGCCTGCGTTACTCATAGGCACGGCGACGCGATGCGCACAGCAGTTGCTCGAATGGCGCGAAAGATTCGGGATCACCTACTGGCACCTCGGACACGATGTCGATGCTGCTGCCCGGATCATCAACGAGGTCGCTCGACTGACCTCCGTCGGAGGACCTTGAATGGCGAGATCAAGGCGCAACGCCGGTCTTCTCATGGCTCGATGGTTCAGTGCTGTTGGTCCGCTACGCGGAGTTGGAGTCAGGCGAGCGGTGGCGTCGGTCTGCCTGCTGCTGCTCATAGCCGGGTTCGTCGGCGTGCCGGTCTACGTACGACCGCAGGTCGATCCGCTGCAGCCCGCCGATGCGATATTGATCCTCGGCGGCGCCGATTCCCGCCGGTATTCGTTCGGTCTCGAACTCGGCGCAGCCGGCTGGGCACCCACCGTGGTCCTGTCGAACCCCTACGGGGCGAAAGACGAGTGGTTAACCGAACTTTGCGCGACGCCACAAACCAACTTCGAGTTGGACTGTTTCGTCCCTGATCCGCCGACAACAAGGGGCGAAGCGCAGGAACTGCACCGCCTTGCAGCGCAGCATCAGTGGCATCGCGTCATCGTCGTCACGTACACACTGCACATTTCACGCGCGCGGTACATCGTCGGGCACTGCTTCGACGGTGAACTCACCATGGTGGCAAGCCCGACCGACTTATCCCTTCCGGAATGGGCTTTCGGATATGCGTACCAGACGGCAGGATTCCTCAAAGCCATTGCACAACAGGGTTGCTGAACGATGCGCTTCGCTATCAACGTAATCTTCTCCGCCATTGTCTCGGTGAGCGTGAACCCAATCGAGTGCCGGATCAGGTTGTACCGCAACCGATTCAGGTGCCCGTTGCGTTCCCAGATGAGGGCCTTTTGGGTTCGGGCAAGTATTTTCAGGCCCTCGACTTCCACAGAGTCCTCGGCTACCGGACGCAGTTGCCGGCGTTCGGTTCGGACCATGTCCGCCAGGACATGGCGTCGCCGGTGTCGCGCTTGGCTCCGGCGAGGGAGAACGGCTCCCGGCATCGTGCGGACTGCAGCGGGTTGATTGCGTACGAGGAATCCGCAGCCGCGCAGGGCGGTGACCCAGGGTCGGTTGTGACGTTCGATGCCGACGGTGACGTCGTCTCCCTCGGTGCTGCGCTCGCCGACGTTCACCAGCAGTTCGTCGAGGCCCTCGACATTTTCTGGTATCTGGAACCGGGCAAGGGTGTCGCCACCTTCTGACATCAGCTCGATGTCGTGGCGGCCTTCCACCCAGTCGTCTCCGACGATGATCATCGCCAACCCAGCAAGTCATATTCTTGCAGTTCAGGGCACCTTTCATTGTGAGTGACACAGGCCCCCTGCCGATTCAGCGTGAAAGCGCGAGGTTTGCTTGCCGTCGGCGAATGGGGGTCAGTAGGGTTGAAGGCGGTCGGGGGTGGCCCTAGCGTAAGGAATGGAACCCTACGGGTAAGCCGCGGAAGCCGACGCGCTCGACGACAAGGGGACGTTGACATGGACTTGTTCGATGTCGCGCGATCGTGCTTACGCCGCTGGTACATCGCGCTTCCTCTACTTCTCATCACAGCCTGGTACGCCCACAATGCCTACAGCTCGGCGAAGCCCGTCTATTACGCGAATACTGTGCTCGGCCTCGCACCACCCAGCGTCCGGCAGGAATCAACCTCGGTTCAGGGCGAGATTCGCCGAAACGGCCTCCTGGACATCGGCGGAGCCTCGTTGGTGGCCAACCTGACCGCCCTCGGACTGCGAGACCCCGCAGTCGTAAGCCAGGTGGCCGCCGCCGGTGGCCTGCCCGACTACGTTTCGAAGATCTTCCCCACCGATGCACCCAACCCACAGTTGCCCCTCATCATGATCGAAGCAACGTCCCCAGATCCTTCTGCTGTTTCCAAGACGCTAGAGCTGGTTTCGGCACAGGCCGAAGGGACGCTTCGAGCCATTCAGGAGCAGGCCCATGTGCCCGAGGACCAGATGGTGGCACCCTTCGTCGTATCGCCGCCGAGTATCCCCTGGGGTGGGATGCCGACCCGGACCCGTTCGACGATCACGATCTTCGCTGCAGGCGCCGGGCTCTCGATCTTGTGCACCGTTCTGGCTGACTTGCTACTGCCGCGACGCAAGTCGCGCGTGCAGGCACCGCCGCAAGCGGGAACAGAGGCGGCAGCCGGCCCGAATCCCGCACCCTCGCGGAGCGATACTCACGAAGATGACGCCTCACCCGACAACAAGGATCAATCACCCGCCTACGAAGGTCCCCTGGACGCCAGATGAACACCACCGAGTCGGCTGCGCCCCGAGTCGGCATTGCGCGCCGCATCGAACCGACAGAACGCACCCCGTGGCTCCTCGGTTTTCTCTGCGTTCTGATTCCCGCCCTGCCGACCTATGTGGTCTTGGCGGGACCGCTGAAGAGCAACGGTTCACCGGCACGAATTGTCGCGGTCATACTTTTCGGGCTGGTCTTGCTCGGTTTCGTTTCGATCCGGCGAACCACGACGCCCCGGACTGCGAGTCCGGGGAAAATGATTATACTTCTGTACTTCTTTGCGCTGCTCCTAATATATGGAGTCGGCCTGCTCCACTGGGACTTCAGCGACCCGGTCGTCGCGGCGAACAGGACACGCGCGATCGTGACGGCGTTTGCCTATGCAGGCATTGCACTCTACGTCATGGACAGAATCAAGACGCCGCGGCAGCGGGCAATCATTCTTGGCTGCCTCGCAACCGGGCTAACCTTCAACTGCATAGTCGGGGTACTACAAAGCTCGACGACGATCGACCTGCGTATGATCTTTCAGCCGCCCGGATTTGTTGTCAACGCCGACCCACGGTTTCTCGAACTTGTCAATCGCGGCGGCGCTGTTCGCGTCATGGGCACTTCTCAGCACGCAATCGAGTTTTCAACGCTGGCCGCAGTAACGATCCCACTGACCCTCCACCTTGCACGCTACACCGCCACCCGGTGGCGCCGCGCATTCGCCGCTGCCGGATGCTGCGTTGCGTTGCTGGCGGTTCCAGCCGCAGTCTCGCGAACCGGAGCGATCTCTCTAGTCACGGTGTTATTGGTCTACATGCTTGCTTTCAAAGTTCGACAGTTGGCCTTGGCCATCGTGGTCGGATCCATCGCGTTTGCCGGCTATGTCGCGATATTCCCACAGATAGCGAGTGCACTGTGGGGAACAATCACCGGTTCGGAAGAAGACCCGAGCATTCGAGCGCGAACCGAGGACTACGCGGGGGTGTCCCGAACATTCCACGAGCATCCTGTATTCGGCCTCGGCTTAGGCGGAGAGCCACGCCTACTGGACAATGAGTGGCTTCAGGCAATCGTGCAAGGTGGCGTCATAGGGCTCTCCGCGATGCTGCTTCTCGTCGTCGGTGGGGTTCTTGGAATATCCGCTCGATTGCGCCGAGCGACGTCACCGCGAGAGCGGGACGAGGCCTACATGCTCGGATCCATGATAGCCGGCATTATGGTCTCCAGCACCACATTTGACCTGCTCCACTATCAGCAGGCAAGCCTTATTCTTTTTATCGTATTCGGACTGCTGTGGTCCACATTCACCGTTCCGGTTACTGGACGAAACGAAACGCTATTTTCATTATCGGCTTGATCGGCTGGTTTCGTCACGTTCCCAGCGCGTGCTCCGACGCGTAGCAGTACGCCGCGCAGCCAACGCCATAACAATGTATACGGCCGCGTCGCAGGCAGAGCGGGGGCCACGGATAGTACGCATAAGTGCGCGCGCAGTGATGGACGCGGTCCGCGGCCCTCGTTCGGGGTCATAGGCGAGAAGTTCGGTGCCGCCCCTGTGATGACGACCCAGGACTGTCAGCAGTCCGCGGACATCGGACGGCGTGCGCCACACGCTTGGTTCGGTCTGTACGACTGCCTTCTCGTCGATGTCGAACTGACTGTCCACGAACAGATCGTCTCCCGTGAGGTCCGGAAACACGCCGATTCGTTCGTGCCCTCGCGCACTGAGTCCGTAGACTCCTGCCCACCACAGCGCTTGCTGGTGCGCTGAAATTCGTCTTCGGGCCCGGTAGTAGCTCCGAACCAGTGGCCCGGCGCCGTCGGAGTCATAGCGAAACCTTGGCCGGGCGGCCAGTACGTCGCCTAGAGAAAGCCTGTCGAGTACCGCGATGACCGCGACCGCGGTAATCTGAATGTCGGCATCCAGGTATAGTCGCGGCCACAAAGTAGCTAATTCATCTCCGGCGTTGAGCGCCGAGGGTTTTGACCCCTCCTCCAGCACGATCACGTGTACACCCGGCACCGAATGTGCAATGTCGGCGGTGTTGTCCGTGCAGCCATTGCATACCACGATCAGCTCGATATACCCGTCGACCGCCGCCTGACTCAGCGGGGCGAGCGTTCGTTCGATCACCGCCGCCTCGTTGTAGGCCGGGACAATCACCGTCCCGCGCATGCGTGGACCCGATATCTGTTCCACCAAAGCAAGTTTGGTTGCCTGTGGAAGTTCCCGCCACCGATGTCGGTTCGCGACGACAGCGAGTGTGCGGCGATGATTCGGGTCGGCGGACCGCACTACCTCAGCCATCACGACCACCACCCGAAACAGCGCCGCATACCCCCACCAGTGGTGTCGTTCCACGTAGCGGACACGGTTGACGGTCGTGAGAGTCGCCAGCGCCGACGAGGTACCTGACCCACCCTGCCGATGTTTCACAACCGCGGATGGCTCGAATCGAACGCGCTTGCCGGCCTCCCGGATACGACGGAAGTAGTCGGTCTCCTCCGAGTACAAGAAGTACTCTTCACTCCATCCTCCCAACTCGCGAGCAAGCGCGGCCCGAACCAACAGCGCGGCTCCTGTCGCCCAGTCCACATCACGTGCCGCAACGTAACTTTCAGGGCGGTAATCGAATTCGGACAGAAATTCGGGCCGAGTACGCATCAGCCTACTGCCGAGGAATGCGTCGCCGACAGCTCGCGTCAGCGACGGCTCGCGACACAGCGAGGTGTAGACCGCTCCCTCACTGTCGAGAATGAGTGGAACCACCGCCCCGATTCGATCGTCATCGAGCGCCTCGAGCAGTCGCGCTACTGCGCCCGGCGCCAACCTCAAGTCGGGATTGAGAATCAGTACGGCGTCGCATGGTTCGGTGAACGGCAGTCCGACGTTGATTCCACCTGCGTAGCCAAGGTTCCCCCCCGACTCGATCAACCTGATGTCGGAGTGCGCGCGAATCAACTCGGCTGTCCCATCCGACGATTGATTGTCTACGACTACCACACGAATCGAATTGCGGTGAGCCTCGATCCGCAGGTCACCGATCAGCGGGGAAATATCGGATGCGCTGTTGTAGGTCACTACCACCGCAGTGACATCGACATGGTGGTCGGAAGTGACGAACCTGCCTCGTTCGGCCTCGTCTCGTGGAGACCCCGTCAATCCTGAATCGCCCACCCGCTCGACCTTTCGACGCTACTCGCTCCGGGCAGATCAGCCCGGAGCGACGTGCACGCTCTCTCGAGGATAATATCCCCGCCACTTCATTCACCCAACGTCGGCGGACCACCTGGGTTCGATACGCCGAGCGCTCTGGCTCACAGCGCTTGCAGGACCGGCACCACCACAATTCCGACTGTCGCGAGGGCTTGGAACCCGGCGAGACCGAGCAGTGGCCAGGAATGTCGGAGACGGCCGCCGATGAACAACGCCACGATCGCAAGTACCGCAATCATCTCAATCGGAAGCTCAACATACTTCTGATACATCTGCGAGGCCGGTGTGGTCGCAACTGCCAGCGCGAGCAGAGACGATGACAGGATGATCGCAGTCCGCCGATCCAGGAGGAAGTACACGATCGTGCATGCAAAGCCACCGATGAATGCAAGCGCGACGAGAATTGGTGCGCGTCCGGCGAGGTCCGGGAACTCGGCAACGACGGACCACACCACCCCACCTCGACGGGAATCGTCCGGAAAGGAGGTCGCTGCACTTGGGCACACAACAGCAGGCAGCGATACAACGACCCCTACTGTCGCCGCAATCCGGGCATGGTCACGGATGACGCCGGTTCGCATCGTCGCGAGCAGCACCGGAACCGCGAAGACAGCGGCAACAGCAAATGTGAATGCAACTGAGATCCAACTCTGCGCCGCACCCGAAGCATTGAATCCGCGCATGGCCGGAGGCGTGAGACCACCCCACAGCGCCACGAGTACGGCGAGGACAGCCACACCGGGAACCGTCATCCGTGCAAGCGCACGAAATTTTGTCGACCAGGGTTGGCCGTGGAGACAGTGCAGGCAGGCAAGAACGGCGGGCACGAGGGTCCACACGAAGGTCTGGCGAGTCGCGATGGCAGCAGCGATCAGGACCCCGATCGCGACTTGTCGCCGTACTGTCAGATCACGCTCCATCATAATCAGCGCAGCCATCGTGAACAGTATGGCGGCGTCGTCGGTCAGCATCCACAGGGCGGACTGCCAAAAATATGCCGAAAGCAAGAGTGGGGCGACCGCAAGCGCGCGCCAATAGGCGGTCGGGACATTTCGAGCGTGCCATACGGCGAGTGCGGCCAGTAAGGCCGCGAAAAGCGCGCCCACAATCTGGGTGCCGGCTTCCCCAAAACCAAGTGGACCTGAGATCGCAGCAACCACCAAGTGGTAAAGCGGCCCAGTGGCGGTATTCAAGTCGACAATGTTGATGTGCGGGAATTCATCTCGGATCTGAGTCACCGACGGAAGATGGAAACTCTGCTGGTCGTTGCCGCCCGCGGTGGCAACGACACCGAGGGCGGCGACGAGTGAGGTGCAGACGAGCACCAAGCCTGCCGCCGCTGCCGCCGAGGAGTAACGACGCACCTGTCGCTGCGTGGACTGATGACGCGTCCGGGCGGGCGAAATCATCACAGGGAGTCCGATACGCTGATCATCTACCACCTCCGGCCCTGACCTGCCGCGGCCTTGCGGACGCCGCGCCACCGAGAAGTCAACCCGCGCAGTGGAATTAGTAGGTCATGGACTCGTCTGATGATGGCGCATGCGATTTCAGGATGCCTGCACCACTGCCATCAGGACAGCGTACTGCCATCTGTACATTTTGAGCAGATCGGAAGCTCTCAAGGCAGTCGAGCCCGGCGCTAGCCCCCTCCGCCACCTGCCCAAGCAGTGTCCTCCGGCGCCCAATTCGGCCAAGAGTAATACACGAAACAGGGGCTAAACGGTTACCCTAAGTATCCTAAGTGTGTCTGACGGCAAGCGGAGCCAGTTGGATGCCACGACAGGTTCCCGGTTCGCCGTCACACATACACTGCTGGCGCCCGCGTGACGCCGGCCCGGTGAAGGGTGACGCCGAAATGGCGCAGTCTACGAACAACACAACCCTGGGCCTACAAGTTGGCGACCTAGTCGAGGTCCGTAGCGCCGAGGCGATCATAGCGACCCTCGACGAGCGGGGCGAACTGGATAGCCTCCCGTTTATGCCGGAGATGCTCGAGTTCTGCGGCCAACGGCTGACCGTGCACAAGGTTGCGCACAAACTGTGCGACACCATCAGCCGCACCGGCATCCACAAGATGGACAACGCCGTGCATCTGACCGGCTCGAGATGCAGTGGCGCGTCACATGGCGGCTGCCAGACCGAGTGCTCGCTGTATTGGAAGGAAGCCTGGCTCAAGCGAGTTGACTCTGGCACGGTGATCCCGGCGACCGGCAACCACATCGACCTACCACTGCTGGAGGTGAATACACGCAAGGAGTCCGGGCCGGACGGTGAGCCTCGCTATTCATGCCAGGCGACCGAACTGATGCGGGCTGCGCCGACTTGCCTGCCTGCCCGCAACCTCAACCAGTACGTGACTGATGTCAAGACCGGCAACGTCAGCGCCCCAGCGTCGCTGAGGGCCTTCCTCGTCGCGCTTTTCAACCGGCTGCAAGATGTCAGCAAGCGGGTGCTTCCACGGAAGCTGTGGTTCCGTGACGGCTTACCCTGGGGCTTCGTGAAGGGAAAGGTCGTCGGCAGGACACCGGTCGAACAACTGAACCTGCAACCCGGCGAGATGGTCCGGATCAAGACCAAGGAGCAGATCGAGGCGACCCTGAACGAAGATCGCCTCAACCGGGGCATGGGCTTCGAGGAGGAGATGTCGCGCTACTGCGGTGGCACTGCGCGCGTGCAGGCACTGGTCACCAGGTGCTTGGACGAAAGAACGGGCCAGATGCTGACGATGAAGACTCCCTGCATAATCCTGGAGGACGTCGTCTGCGCCGGCGTGTACAACGCCAACTGTCCTCGCGAGTTCGTGTCGTTCTGGCGGGAGATCTGGCTCGAACGTGTCTGACGATGCGGATTCAGCCACCGGGGAGTCGAATGCCGAGCAGGTCGATATTATCGGCCGTAAAGCAGGCAGGGGCCTGACGTGGAGCCTGCTCGGCAACCTCTGCACCAAGGCTGGATCGTTCGCGATCGGCTTGATCCTGGCCAGGCTGCTCACTCCCGCGGACTTCGGCGTGTACGCGGTGGCACTCGCCGCAGCGGCCTTACTCATGCACGTCAACGACATTGGCATGATCGCGGCGGGCGTGCAGTGGCGCGGCAAGCTGGAGGAGATGGCGCCGACCGGTTCCGCTATCGCGGTGGTGGTCAGCGTCCTCGTCTACGGCGTGTTCTGGATCCTCGCACCCTCCTTCGCCATGCTCGCGGGAACACCGGCCTCCGCGCCCGTGGTGCGACTGCTCACCCTGATCATCATCGTTGACGGAATCACCTCCATGCGCTCGGCTGCGCTGATGCGCAGGTTCGAGCAAGACAAGCTGACGAAAGCAACCATTGTCGGCATGTTCGCCAACGCGGTGGTCGCACTGCCGTTGGCGTTTGCCGGCGCCGGCGCGTACAGCTTCGCGGGTGGCCAGGTGACGGCATCGATCGTCACAGGCGTTCTCGTGTTCAAGATGGGCGATCTGCCGGTCAGGGTCGGATTCGACAAGGCGATCGCGAAGAAGGTACTCGCCTTCGGGATACCTCTGGCTGCCAGCCTGGGCATCGAATCCATCCTGCTGAACGCCGACTATGTGATCGTCGGCAACGTGCTCGGCGCCACGGCACTGGGCTACTATCTGTTGGCGTTCAACATCTCCAACTGGGTGCCTGGCCTGGTTGGCACTGCGGTCCGCTACGTGTCGATCCCCAGTTTCTCGCGGCTAGCCGAACAGGGGCCGCAGGCGCTCGCACTCGGCGTGCTGCGCGCGGTTCCCGTACTGGTCTCCACGGCCTTACCCTTTGCAGTGCTGATGGCGACACTCGCTACACCGATGGTGCTGTTCCTCTACGGCGATCAGTGGGGCCCGTCCGCAGACGTGCTGCGCTATCTCGCGGTCCTGATGGTCGTGCGGATGCTGACATCGCTGGCGTTCGACATCTTGACCTCCTTGGGAGCGACGAAGGCCACCGTGTGGCTCAACGCCGGTTGGGCCATAGCGCTGATTCCCGCCCTGTGGGTCGGAACCCACCTGGACGGCGTCCAGGGCGCAGCCATCGCACACGCCGCTGTGGCGGTACTCATCGCGCTTCCGTTAGCCGTGCTTGCCTTGCACCGTGCGGGCATCAGCCTGGTACCGACGCTGCCTACACTCGTGCGTCCGGCGATCGGTACCGCGCTGGCTGCCGGTGTGGTCATGCTCGTTGTCCCCTTGGTCAACGGTGGTGCGTTCGCGCAGTTGGTGCTGGCAGGCGGCATGGGCATGCTTGTCTACATTCTCGTGGTGGTCCCGATGGACCAATTCCGCCAGTTGAAGGTGCGGCTGGACCGCGCCCATTGAGCCTCAGGGGGATCTCCCATGCGCTACGCCAACACGCTGGTCTCGGTCGGATTGCCGGTCCGTAACGGGGTCGAGCGGGTCGAGGGTGTGGTCGAGTCGGTCCTCAGCCAAGACCACGCGAATCTGGAACTAGTGATCTGCGACAACGCATCCACCGATGGCACCGAGGAACTAAGCCGCAGCCTTGCCTCACGGGACAGTCGGATCGTCTACCACCGCAACCCGGTGAACGTGGGAATGCTCAACAACTTCATGATCGCACAGCGGTTGGCCACCGGCCCGTTCTTCCGATGGCTGAGTGACGACGACTGGCTGGCGCCGAACTGTGTATCGCAGAGTCTCGAGGTGTTCGCGGCGGACACCCGGTTGATCCTGGTGACTAGCCAGGCGGAATACACCGGACCCGACGGTGTCACCCAGTCCGCCACCTATGATGGCACCGCACTCGGCTCCGACGACCCGGTCACCCGCTTCACCGAGATGCTACGACTGCTCAACGAAAGCCACCTGCTGATCGATCCGTTGTACGGACTGGCCCGGCGGGAGCCCGTCGTGCGCATCGCGCGTCACAACATGATTAGCGAGGACGAGGTATTCGCGAGCAAGTTGGCGCTCGCGGGGCCGTGGGGGCACGTGCACGAGACACTCGCGCGACGGAGCTTCAAGCATCAGAAGCCGTCGATCATGGCGCACAGGCTAGACGTGCCGTCGTGGCAGGCGCACTTCACAACTACGTTGCAGTGCAGGGAGATGCTGCGCTGGCTTGCCGAGTGCGACCTCACTGCACAGCAGCGCCGTCGGGCCCGACTTGCGGTCGCGCGGATGTACGCGCGGCGTCAACGGATCGTGGCGACCCGTCGCGGCCGTAAGCTCGTCGGGATCGCTCGCGAACTGGGAGGGCGCTGAACAATCCAACAGCCGACAGACGGTCGTCTCGACGCCAGTCCGGCGTTTGACCTGCGATAATGTTGACATGCAGGGTGATTCGGGTTCGCAAAGTGACCTGTGGGATGTCTCGTCGGTGGCGGAACATCTCCTCCATGCCGGGAGTGGGTTCTCGTTCCTCCCCGAGCACCGGTTCGATCTGTTCCCGCCGGAGATGTTCACCGAGCTGGCGACACCAAACCCAGCACCATGCACGGCCGCGGCTTGACGACAACCGGCATGGGATGTCCGACACGCAGGGGCACCGATCCCGCTGGCGGTGCGGGTGTCGGCGCGTTGCTAGTGGCCCGCGCGGATATGTTCGGTGGTTTCGGCGTCGATCAGAGCCTGCAGGATTGCGAGCAGTAGGGTGCGCATCATGTTGCCGCCGTCGACATCGCGGAGGGTGCTGGTCAGTTCGAGTAGGGCAGACTGGTCGAAGGCCATCGCGTGGTCTCCTTGTTTGTGAGTTCCTTGGTCGGTACTCACAGAGCTTCACGCGATGGCTCTTCCACGTCCGGGACCGGCACGGTCACGGATTCGGGGATCCCTGTTTACACGACTCCACGGGACTCTCCCACCGGGGCTGCACCTTCGGACTACTGCTGGTGTGAAAGGTGAAGCCTGACAAGCGAAAGATCGTCCATGCAGACCAGTCCGTGTCCGGCGGCAAGCGGTCACTCGATGCAACCGATGACACTTCCTCCGAAAGGCGCGGGAAGCGTAGGGTGAATTGGTGTCCCGTATGGATCACCAATGAAAGCCCTCATCGTTGCTGCAGGCCGCTTTGGCGAAGGCATGGCAGACAAGATCGCCGCCGGCCGTGAGCCACGACTGGACGTGTTCGAACTACAGAAGGCACTGGGCAGTCGTGCGCTCGACTTCGGCGACGTCGATCGCTCGCGCCGCCCCGATGTGCTGACCATACGAAAGACGCTGGGGCTGTCCGCCGCGGCGGCCTATCTGGCCCTCGTTGAGCGTAACGAGGCGGATGCCTTCTTCACCACCGGGGAGGACATCGGCTTGCCGCTGGCAATGCTGCTCAAGGCGCGCGGCGTGCGGGCGTCACACACGATGATCGCCCACACTTTGGCCCCGCTCAAGAAGCGCGTCTTCTTCAAGGCAGGCGCGGCGAGCCGCCTGGACAAGGTGCTGTGCTATGCCTCCACAGAGGAACGACTGATGGACAAGCTGGGCCTTCCCGCGCACGCCGTCCAACGTTTCAACTATCACGCTGACGAGCACTTCTTCTGCCCGCAAGATGGGATTTCCGAGGAGTCCGATGTCATCTGCAGCGCCGGACAACTCTTGCGCGACAACGACACCCTGATCGCGGCGACCGTTGGCCTGCCTGTGAAGGTTCGCGTCGCCGCCGGCAGCCCCTGGATCTCGAAAGAGATGCGTCCGAGCAGTGCGCTACCCGACAACGTCGACTGGCGAAAATACAATCGCTTCGACCTGCGTGCTCTCTACGCCCGCTCGGCGCTCGCAGTGGTGCCACTTTTGCAGAATGAATATCAGACCGGTATCTCGACGATTCTCGAGATGATGGCCATGGGCAAGTGCGTGATCGCCACCCGCACCCACGGCCAGGTCGACACCATCGTCGATAACGTCACAGGCGTGTACGTGCCGCCAGGCGATCCGACCGCATTACGCGCGGCGATCGAGCGACTACTCTCGCGCCCCGAGGAGCGCCAGCGCATCGGTGCGGCTGCCCGCGCATACATCGAGAAGGAAGCGAGCCTAGACCTCTTCACGGGGAAGTGCGTACAAGCGATGCGAGACGCCCACACCTCTCGCTTCGGGGCCTTCGCCTGATAGTGCACATGCCAGGAGTCACAGGGATCGCACCGACAGTTGCCATGGCCTTTGGATAACTGCACTCTTGCGAACGTCTAACTCTCATACGGAAATACTCGCCCGGCAATGACTTCCGCAATTGGCAGTGCCGATGTCGCCGCCGGCGACGGCGCGTTGAGCACGTGAACCGAGCGAGTCGTCCGCTCGATCAGGAAGTCGTGCACCAACGTCCCGTCACGCAGAACAGCCTGCGCCCTGATCCCCGCCTCGCGCGGCCGCAGATCGGCCAATGTCAGCTCAGGACAGTACTTTCGGCACCGCGCGAGGTACCCCCGCTTGGACAGCGAATCGCGCAACTCGGCGACGCCGGTACGGACGTTCGCGCGGGCAAAACGGTAGAGCCCCGGAAACCTCGCATACTCCCACACGTCTTTGCGCGCGAAACTGAACTTGCGGTACCCCTCGCGGGCCATCCCGAGCACCGCATTGGGGCCGACCGTGAGCCGACCCTCGACGGTGGGGCTCAGGTGCACCCCGAGGAAGGGCAGGTCCGGATCGGGAATCGGGTAGATCAGGTGGTGCACAAGCTCCGATCGATGCGCCGGCAGCTCGAAGTACTCGCCCCGGAAGGGCACGATCTGAAAGTCCGTGCGGATCCCGGCGAGCCGGGCCATCCGATCCGCCTGCAGTCCCGCGCACACCACCAGGCGTCGGGCAGACCACGAGCCCGCCGGGCTGTCCACCACCACTCGATCCCCCGACTCGGCGATGCCGGTCACCTCGACGCCGAGACGGACCTCGCCGCCCGACGTTCGGACGAGATCGGCCAGGACCTCCGTGACCCTGCGGTAGTCCACGATTCCGGTGGTGGGCACGAACAACGCGCCGGTGCCGGTGACCGCCGGTTCGCGACGCCGCAGTTCGGCACCGTCGAGCACCTCGACGTCGAGCCCGTTGGCCTGGGAACGCTCGTGCAGCGCCCGCATTCGCGCGTGTTCGACGGCGTCGGTCGCGACCAACAGCTTGCCGCGCACGTCGAAGGCGATGCCGTGCTCGGCGGCGAACTCCTTGGTCATCTCAGCACCGCGCCTGCTCAGCTCGGCCTTGAGGCTGCCCGGCTGGTAGTAGATGCCCGAGTGGATGACGCCGCTGTTGTGTCCGGTCTGCGCCGCGCCGAGCCGGTCGGCCTTCTCCAGCAACAGCAGGCTCGCTCCGGGCCGCCGGCGCAGGATCTCCCGGGCGGTGGCGACTCCGACGATGCCCCCGCCGATGACGCAGTAGTCGTACACCGACACCCCCACATTGTGCGGCGGAAAGCTAATCTGCGATCCAGTATCGCGCCCACGCGTCCGAGTCGAGCCGCCCCGGCTCGATCCCGTCCTCATGCGCGGCGACTTCGGCGGCCCGGACCCGCGCCACGAACGCCAGCGTGGCCTTGCGCAACTCGTCCTCCGCACTGCCCGGCCCGCCGAGCCGCACCTCGCGCAACTGCGCCGGGACCAGGTCTGCGGGCAGGCCCGCCTTGGTGGCCCGCTCGATCACCTTCTCCGCCAGCGCGAGCGCGGGCTGCGCCATGGCGATGCCGTCGATGCACGACGCCCTGGCCTTCTCCGCGGCCTTGGCCACCTCCCACGCGGCCTCCTGGTCTGCCACGTCGATCGGTCCGGTGTGCCCATTGGTCAGGTGCGGGCTGCGCATTGCCAGTTTGGTGACCAGGGTGCGTGCGACGTCGTCGACGGTGAACTGGCCGGCCGCCTCGGCAATCCGAGAGTGGAAGAGCACCTGCAACAGCAGGTCCCCGAGTTCCTCCCGGACCCCTTCCGGGTCCTCCTCCTGGACGGCGTCGAGCAACTCGTACGTCTCCTCGAGCAGGTAGCGGCGCAGCGAGGAGTGGGTCTGGGTGACCTCCCAACCGCCGAATCCCCACAGCCGGTCCATCACCTCGACCGCCTCGAGCAGCCCCTCCCCCAGCGACGGTTCGACCGCCACCACTGCTTCGCCGGACCCGGTCCGGTGCCGCACCGCGGCACTGTCGCGGTCCATCGCCACCAGCACCAAGGCGCCCGGCTGGTGCGGCAGCCGGAGCACCTCGCGCACCTCGGCGGGCACGTCCTCCGCGTACTCCACCGGCCCCCGCAGCAGCGGCACTGCCTCGGCGGGCACCACATCGGGCCGACGCGGGTCGAGCAGGACCACCGTCATCGCGTCACGGAAGACACGTCGACGGCGCCCGCGGCCTTGCCGTCCATGGCGAGCAGGAAGTCCGCGATGTACTGCAGCAGCTCCACGTCCCGCACCCGGTCGGCGCCGATCCCGCCGGAACCGGTGCGCGGCAACGGCATCTGCACCATCCCGGTGGTGGCCCGGTACTGGGCGCTCGGGTAGATCCGCTTGAGCCGCAGCTGCTTCGAGTCGGGGAGCTGCATCGGCGCGACCTTGAGCTGCGTCCCGGCGACCGAAACCTCCTCGAGGCCGTACTCGCGGCAGAGCAGGCGCAGTCGGGCGACCGACACCAGTCGCTGGACCTCCTCCGGGAGCGGGCCGTAGCGGTCGACGAGCTCGTCGATGACCGCGGCGATCGTGTCGGTGTCCGCCGCCGCCGCCAGTTTCCGGTACGCCTCGAGCCTGAGCCGGTCGCTGGTCACGTAATCCGGTGGGATGTGCGCGTCCACCGGCAGGTCGATGCGCACCTCCTTCGTGGCCTCCTCGGTGGTGACCGGGCGGCCGTCGGCGATGGCCCGGTATGCCTCCACCGCCTCGCCGACCAGCCGCACGTACAGGTCGAAGCCGACGCCCGCGACGTGACCGGACTGCTCGGCACCCAACACGTTTCCGGCACCGCGGATCTCGAGGTCCTTCATCGCGACGGCCATGCCGGCGCCGAGGTCGGAGTTCTGCGAGATGGTCGCGAGCCGGTCGTAGGCGGTCTCGGTGAGTGGCTTCTCCGGCGGGTACAGGAAGTACGCGTAGCCGCGCTCGCGGCTGCGGCCGACCCGCCCGCGCAGCTGGTGCAGCTGCGACAGACCCAACGAGTCGGCCCGCTCGACGATGAGGGTGTTGGCGTTGGAGATGTCCAACCCGGTCTCGATGATCGTCGTGCACACCAGCACGTCGAACTCGCGCTCCCAGAAGCCCTGCACGGTCTTCTCGAGGGTCTCCTCGTTCATCTGACCGTGCGCGACGACCACCCGCGCCTCGGGCACGAGCTCCCGAAGCCGCTTGGCCGCCTTGTCGATCGAGCTGACCCGGTTGTGCACGTAGAACACCTGGCCGTCCCGCAGCAGTTCGCGGCGAATGGCCGCCGCCACCTGCTTGTCGGCGTAGGCGCCCACGTAGGTGAGGATCGGGTGCCGCTCCTCCGGCGGGGTGAGGATCGTCGACATCTCGCGGATCCCGGCCATGCTCATCTCGAGCGTCCGTGGGATCGGCGTGGCCGACATCGTCAGCACGTCGACGTGCGTGCGCAGCGCCTTGATGTGTTCCTTGTGCTCGACGCCGAATCGCTGCTCCTCGTCGACGATCACCAGACCGAGGTCCTTCCAGCGGATGGCGGTCTGCAGCAGCCGGTGGGTACCGACCACGACGTCGACCTCGCCGTCGGCCATGCCCGCGATGATCTCCTTCGAGTCCCCCACGTCGGTGAACCGGGACAGCCCGCGCACCTTGACCGGGAACGACGCCATCCGCTCGGTGAAGGTCTGCAGGTGCTGCTGCGCGAGCAGGGTGGTCGGGACGAGCACGGCCACCTGCTTGCCGTCCTGCACGGCCTTGAACGCGGCGCGCACCGCGATCTCGGTCTTGCCGTAGCCGACGTCACCGATGACGACGCGGTCCATCGGGACCGGCTTCTCCATGTCCGCCTTGACCTCGCTGATCACCGTCAGCTGATCCTGGGTCTCGGTGAACGCGAACGCGTCCTCCATCTCCCGCTGCCACGGCGTGTCCGGGCCGAACGCATGGCCGGGGGCCGCCTGCCGGGCCGCGTACAGCTGCACCAGCTCGCCCGCGATCTCCCGAACTGCCTTGCGCGCCTTGTGTTTCGTATTGGTCCAGTCGGACCCGCCGAGCTTCGAGAGCGCGGGCAGCTCGCCGCCGACGTAGCGGGAGAGCTGGTCGAGGGACTCCATCGGCACGAACAGCCGGTCGCCGGGGTGCCCGCGCTTGCTGGCCGCGTACTCGATGACGAGGTACTCGCGCCGGGCCCCGCCGACGGTGCGCTCGACCATCTCTACGAAGCGGCCGATGCCGTGCTGGTCGTGCACCACCATGTCGCCCGCGGAGAGCGCGAGCGGATCGACCTGGTTGCGCCGCTTGGCGGGCAGTCGCCTGCCGTCGCCCACCGCCGCCACCCGGTTGCCGGTCAGGTCCGACTCGGAGATCAGCACCAGGCCCGGGACGTCGTCGGAGCCGGCGAGCACCAGGCCGTCGTGCAGGCTGCCGCACAGCACACTCACCTGGCCGCGGGCGGGCGCCGCGCCCGGTTCGAGGGCCGCCACCGGCACCTCCGCCTCGGCCAGGCGCTCGCGCACACGCAGCGCGGTACCGGCGCCGGCGACCACGATCGCGGCCCGCCCACCGGTGCTCACGTGAGCACGCAGCGAGACGAACAACTCGGCGAGCAGGTCGTCGGAGCCGCGGACCTCGGGCGCAGTCTTGACGTCGAGTACCAGTTCGTCGGCACTGCCGGACGCCAGCGGGCTCACCGTCCACCACGGACGGCCCTGTGCCTCGACGCTCTCCCGCACGTGCCGCAGCGACCGGTAGGCCGACGCCGCCAGGTCGATGCCGGCGCCGCCGACGCTCGACGTGTCCAGGGTGGAGGTGTCCAGCGGGGCCGCCGCGCCGATCGAGGCCGCGGTCCAGGACGCCTCCAGGAACTCCTGGCCGGTCCGCACCAGATCGGTTGCGCGGGTTCGGATCTTCTCGGGGTCGCAGAGCAATACGTGCGTGCCCTCGGGCAGCACGTCGGTGAGCAGTACCAGCTCGCCGCCCTGCAGCACCGGCAGCAGCGCCTCCATGCCCTCCACGGGGATGCCGGCGGACAGCTTGTCGAGCATCTCGACCAGCGCGGCGTCGGCCTGGTTGTCGGCGGACAACGCCGCGGCCCGGTCCCGGACCAGTTCGGTGAGCAGCAGCTCACGACACGGCGGCGCGATCAACGCGGCCACCTCGAGCTCCGGCAGCGAGCGCTGGTCGGCCACCGAGAAGGCCCGCAGCTCGGTCACCTCGTCGCCCCAGAACTCCACCCGCACAGGATGATCGGCTGTGGGAGCAAACACATCCAGGATGCCGCCGCGGACCGCGAACTCGCCGCGCTTGCCGACCATGTCGACCCGCGTGTAGGCCATCTCCACCAGCCGCTGGATCAACCCGTCGAACGGCGTCTCGGTGCCGACGCGCAGGGTGACCGGTTCGATCTCGCCGAGGCCCGGCGCCATCGGCTGCACCAGCGACCGCACGGTGGTCACCACCACCCGCAGGGGCGGGCCGTAGTCGGCGTCGTCGGGACGGGCCAGCCGGCGCAGCACCTGCATCCGTCGTCCGACGGTGTCCGCGCCCGGGGACAGCCGTTCGTGCGGCAGGGTCTCCCAGGACGGGAACTGCGCGACGGCGGCCCCGAACACCTCCTGCAGCTCGGCGGTGAGGTCGTCGGCCTCGCGTCCGGTCGCGGTGACCAGCAACAGCTGCGCGTGCTCGGCGATCGCGGCAGCGACGAAGGGACGGGCCGGAGCGGGCGCGACGACCGCGAGGTCGGTGCGGCCCAGGGCCGCGCGCACCCCGTCGAACGCGACGTCCGCGACAGCCGTGGCGAACACCCCCGCCAACGGGTAGGGCGACGGATCCTTGACTGCCGGGCTCGGGTCGTGCGGAGTACGGGAAGGCAACGTCGATGCTCCTGAGCTTGCCGAACGGGTTTCGGACGTCACGCGGACGACCACAGTGGATTCTAGGCCCGGGTACCGACAGCCCGCGCTGCCCGGTCAGCGACGGGAACGTCGCGCCGCGAACTGCCGGAAGTAGGAAACCTTCTCCTCCCCCACCAACGCCGGGAGCATGTAGTACCAGGCGCGTTCCATCCGGGCCGGGAGCTGATCGAGCGTCCCGGTCGCGTGCGCCACCACGCGTGCGCCGAACAGCGTCTCGAAGGTGAAGATCCCGATCGCCTCCGCATCGGCGTCGGGCACGATGTCGCCCTCCGCGACGGCACGAGCGGCCAGCGCCACCTGGTACTTCTGCCACGTTGCGACGACGTTGTCGCCCGTCCCTCGGTGATCGCCGATCTCGTGGTGCAGGCGGAACATCGCGGCGACGACAGGATCCGCGGCTGCCACGTCCGTGACCAGGTAGGACAGGCCGATCATGACCTCCAGCGCGGGATCTCGCAGGTCGGACAGCGGCGCGCAGGCCGCGTCGAGCCGTCGGCTGCCCTCGTCGATCACGCCGCGAGCCAGATCTTCTTTGGACGCGAAGTGGAAGTACAGCGAGCCCTTCGTGACACCCGACGCGGCGATGATCTCGCTCAGATTCGCCGGCGCGTATCCCAACCGCGCGAACACGTCCGCCGCCGCGAGCAGGACCGCATTCCGGGTCGCCTCGGCCCGTTCCTGCCTGACCATCCACCCCACCTCTGGTGACCGACTACCTGTCGAATGTCGTCGAAACGTAACACCCGACTGGTGAACTTCCCCCGATTGCGACTGCGAGTCGCGGTAGGGACGGACTCGGCAGTACGGCGCCTGGATTGTCTGCACCTTCGACGTCAGGAACCCACCGGACCACCGGCTATTCCCCGAGCTGCGGGTTCTCCTCCAGGTTGGTCAGTCCGTTCCAGCACAGGTTCACCAGGTGCGCGGCGACGACCTCCTTCGACGGGGTGCGCTCGTCGAGCCACCAGGTCGCGGTGGTGGCGACCATCCCGACCAGCGCCTGCGCGTACAGCGGGGCCAGCGCCGCGTCGAGCCCGCGCCGCGAGAAGTCGCCCGCCAGGATGTGCCCGACCTGGCTGACCGCCTCGTTGAGCAGGCTCGAGTAGGTGCCCTCCTTGGCCGCGACCGGCGAGTCACGGACGAGGATCCGGAAACCGTCGGTCCGTTCCTCGACGTAGGTCAGCAGGGCCAACGCGACCCGTTCGACCCGGACCCGGGAACGGTTCTGGGTCAGCGAGGAGGTGATCATCTCCAGCAGCGTGGACATCTCCCGATCCACTACCACCGCGTACAGCCCTTCCTTGCCGCCGAAGTGCTCGTAGACGACCGGCTTGGAGACGTTGGCGCGGGTGGAGATCTCCTCGATCGACGCCGCCTCGTACCCCCGCTCGGCGAACACGCTGCGGCCGATCTCTATCAGCTGCTGCCGGCGCTGGGTGCCGGTCATCCGGGTCCGGGCCGGTCGGTCGGGAGTGGCCTGCGGTGGTCGGGACATGTCGGCCAGCCTATCGGCCGGTCGGGTATTTTCGGCGATGCGGTTCGACCGATTCGGCGCCCGCATGCGAAGATCGTGGGCGCACAGCGGGCGCGTCGGCCCAGGGTTGATAGCACTCCGCTGTCGCAATGATCCGCCGTAGTGTAATGGCAGCACCTCTGATTTTGGTTCAGATAGTTCAGGTTCGAGTCCTGGCGGCGGAGCGCGAGAACGACGACTTTTCGAGGGAGATTCATGCCGGTCGAGACCGCCGTAGTAGTCCTCGCTGCGGGAGCAGGGACGCGAATGCGGTCCAAGACCCCCAAGGTGCTGCACACCCTGGGCGGTCGCACGATGCTCGCCCACTCCCTGCACGCAGCGGCCGAACTCAAGCCGGCCCACCTGGTCACCGTGGTCGGTCACGCCCGCGAGGCCGTCGGCGCCGCGGTCGCCGAGGTCGCGAAGGAACTGGACCTCGAGATCGCCACGGCGGTCCAGGAAGAGCAGAACGGCACCGGCCACGCGGTCGCGTGCGGCCTGAGCGCCCTGCCGGCAGACTTCGCCGGCACCGTGGTCGTCACCTCCGCGGACGTGCCCCTGCTCGACGGCCACACCCTGCACGGACTGCTCGACGAGCACCTGTCGGCGCCGACGCCTGCCGCGGTGACCGTGCTGACCTTCGTTCCGGACGACGCGAACGGCTACGGCCGCATCGTCCGGAACTCGGACGGCGATGTCATGGAGATCGTCGAGCATGCCGACGCAACGCCGCGGCAGGTCATGATCACCGAGGTCAATTCGGGTGTCTACGCCTTCGATGCCGCGGTGCTGCGGCACGCACTCGGCCGACTCAACACCCACAATGCGCAGCGAGAGCTGTACCTCACCGACGTGCTGAAGATCGCCCGCGAGACCGGTCGCGACGTCTACTCAGCCCTGCTCGCAGATCCGGTGAAGGTCGCAGGCGCCAACGACCGGGTGCAGTTGGCGGCCTTGGGCCGGGAGATGAACCGCCGCATTCTCGAGACCCACATGCGAGCCGGCGTCACCGTGATCGACCCCGCCACGACTTGGGTCGACGTCGGCGTGACCATCGGCCGCGACGTCACCCTCGAACCCGGCGTCCAGCTACGCGGACGCACCACCATCGACGAGGACGCGGTCGTCGGCCCGGACAGCACGCTCACCGACGTCACCGTCGGAGAAGGCGCCACCGTCGTCCGCACGCACGCCGACCGGTCCACGATCGGTGCGGGCGCGACGGTCGGGCCGTACACCTACCTGCGTCCCGGCACTGTGCTCGGCGCCGCCGGCAAGCTCGGGGCCTTCGTCGAGGTGAAGAATTCGGAGGTGGGTGCGCACTCGAAGGTGCCGCACCTGACCTACGTGGGCGACGCGACCATCGGCGACCACAGCAACATCGGGGCGTCGAGCGTGTTCGTCAACTACGACGGGGTCGGCAAGAGCCGTACCGTGGTGGGGTCGCACGTGCGGACGGGGTCGGACACCATGTTCGTCGCTCCGGTGCAGGTGGGTGACGGTGCTTACACCGGAGCCGGAACGGTGCTGCGGTTCGACGTTCCGCCGGGGGCGCTCGCCGTCTCCGGAGGCAAGCAGCGCAATATTGAAGGCTGGGTCGAGCGGAACCGACCCGGCACTGCGGCGGCCGAGGCGGCCTCGCGGGCACAGCAGCAACACATCGAGAACACGAACAAGGACGGCGAAGAGCAGTGACCGCGAATTGGATCGACAACCAGAAGAACCTCATGCTCTTCTCCGGTCGCGCCCACCCCGAACTGGCCGAGCAGGTGGCCAAGGAACTCGACATCCAGATCACCCCGCAGACGGCCACGGACTTTGCGAACGGCGAGATCTTCGTCCGGTTCGAGGAATCGGTGCGCGGCAGCGACGCCTTCGTCCTGCAGAGCCACCCCGCCCCGCTGAACCAGTGGGTGATGGAGCAGCTCATCATGATCGACGCCCTCAAGCGTGGATCCGCCAAGCGCATCACCGCGGTGCTGCCGTTCTACCCGTACGCCCGGCAGGACAAGAAGCACCGCGGCCGTGAGCCCATCTCGGCCCGCCTGATCGCGGACCTGCTCAAGACCGCGGGCGCGGACCGGATCATCACCGTCGACCTGCACACCGACCAGATCCAGGGCTTCTTCGACGGCCCTGTCGACCACATGCACGCGCAGGGCCAGCTCGCCGAGTACGTGCGTGAGAACTACGGCACCGAGAACATCTGCGTGGTCTCCCCGGACGCGGGCCGGGTCAAGGTCGCCGAGAAGTGGGCCGACGCCCTCGACGGCGCGCCGCTGGCGTTCGTGCACAAGACCCGCGACCCGCTGGTGCCCAACCAGGTCAAGTCGAACCGGGTCGTCGGTGACGTCAGCGGCCGCACCTGCGTGCTGATCGACGACATGATCGACACCGGCGGCACCATCGCCGGCGCGGTGAAGGTGCTCAAGGACGCCGGCGCGGGCGACGTCATCATCGCCACCACGCACGGGATCTTCTCGCACCCGGCCGCCGAGCGGCTCGCGTCGTGCGGCGCCAAGGAGGTCATCGCGACCAACACGCTGCCGATCCCCGAGGAGAAGCGTTTCCCGACGCTGACCGTCCTCTCGATCGCCCCGCTGCTCGCGCGCACCATCAAGGAGGTCTTCGAGAACGGCTCGGTGACCTCGCTCTTCAACGGCATCGCCTAGTCGCTTCGCGCTCGTGCGCGTTTGACGTGTCTACGGACCCGTCAAACGGGACCGCGCACAAGGCGGTCTACGACGAGTGCGTCCGCGCGCCGATGACCGAACTGCTCGCCGAACTCGAGCCGCAGTTCGGGGCCGGCAAGGTCTTCCGGCCGTACCGCGACGTCCGGTTCTCGAAGGACAAGACCCCCTACAAGACCCACCAGGGCGGCTTCGTCGACGTCCGCTCCGGCCTCGGCTACTACGTCCAGGTCGACGCGTCCGGGCTCTTCGTGGCGGGCGGCTTCTACCAGCACACCCCCGACCGGGTCGCCCGGTACCGCGCCGCGGTCGACGGGGCGCTGCGTGGCGGGCAACTCGAGCGCATCACCGCCGACCTCCGCACCGCGGGATTCGAGATCGGCGGGGACCGGCTCAAGACGCAGCCGCGGGGCTTCGCCACCGACCATCCACGGATCGACCTCCTGCGTCACCGCTCCCTCACCGCGGGCCGCGCATTCGGCGCCCCGGAGTGGCTCGCCACCGCCCGCGCGGCCACCGAGGTGGCCGCCGCCTGGACGGCGCTGACGCCGCTCGTGGAGTGGTCGTCGGACGTGCTCGGCGATCCGTCGTAGCGGTACAGACCGCCCGGAATCTTCTTGCGCGACAAGCATTTGTGCGCTATGGCGTCCCCAGTCGCGGCGGTGACCATGAGATTGATCACGCTGGAACGGAGAAATGCAGGTTCGTAACGATCCGGTGTCGTGCGCCGTCGCGCTCTGCCCTATTGTCATGCGCTGTGATTGACGCGCAGACTCTCGATGTCCCGGCCGGAACCACGACGATGCAGGCGGCCCGACGTTGGGTTCCCGGCGCCTGCGTCTGGTGCGGTGACGACGACTCGGTGGAGACCTACCGGAACGAGCCTCGCTGCGGCACCTGCCGCACGAACGAGGAGATCATCGAAGGCGCGCGACGCTTCCTCGGGATGTACGGTCTGCGCCCGCTCGGCGGCACGCTGCAGTCCGACGACGAGGAGGAGCGCGAGTGGCGCGTCACCGCTCGCGACGCGCGCGCCGCGTTGAACGGCACCCGCCTGCAGAACCCGCCGGACCCGGCGCTCGTGCGCAAGGCCCTGCGTCCGCGTGCGGCCGCTGTGGTCGCCGAGACGGCCGTACCGGCCCGCCGCACGGCCGCACCCCGGTCCACCGCCGCCGGCGCGTCTGCGTCGACTTCCGGGGCCACCAAGACGCCGGCTGCGTCGGCGACCACGACGGTGGACCTGGCCACGCTCGAGGCTCGCGTCACCGGACTGCTGGACCAGCTCTCCTCGGTCGACGAGCAGATCACGGTCGCGGAGACCGGCCAGGGGCTCGCCGCCCGGGCCCGCCTTGCCGACCTCGGCAACCAGAAGACCTCGATCCTGCGCATGCTGGCCGCGCTGGAGAAGACCCGCCGCGGCCTGAGCAACTGAGTTGACGGGCAACTGAGATGACCTACGCCCCATGCTGATCCGCGACGCCGGTCACGACGACCTACCGGGCATCCTCGAGATCCACAACGAGGCCGTGCGCAACTCCACGGCCGTGTGGGACGAGGAGACGGTGGACGTCGAGGACCGGCGCGCGTGGCTCGAGGGGCGACAGGCGTCCGGGTTCCCCGTGCTTGTCGCGGTCGACCGCGACAAGGTGGCGGGGTACGCGTCGTACGGGACGTGGCGTACCAAGAGCGGTTACCGGTACACCGTGGAGAACTCGGTGTACGTACACGTCGACCACCACCGCAAGGGCATCGCGAAGGCGCTGATGGCGGAGCTGATCGAGCGCGCCCGCGCCGGCGGGGTGCACGCCGTGGTGGCGAACATCGAGTCGACCAACACCACGTCCATCGCACTGCACGAACGGTTCGGCTTCCGCGTCGTCGCGCAGATGCCGGAGGTCGGCGTCAAGTTCGGCCGCTGGCTGGACCTGACGATCATGCAGCTGACGCTGCCCGTCGAGACGCCGCCGGAGTAGCCGTCGGCCGGTCCGACCAGCTGCGAATCAGTTGAGGGAGTCGGCGATCATGGGCCAGGAGTTGTGCAGGTCGTCCTGCCAGTAGCCCCACGAGTGGGTGCCGGTGGGCCGGAAGTCGTAGGTGGCCGGGATTCCCAGCGCATTCAACCTGTCGGCCAGCCGATGCGTGCACTCGTTGGTGCCCGCCTCGATGACTCCGCCCACGATCACCTGGTTGGCCAGGACGCCCGGGTCTCCGTTGACTCCCGGTGCGTCGAGGGTCTCGTGGGGGCCGGGCAGCCCGGTGCCGTTGGTGATGTACAGGTTCATGCCGCGCAACTTCTCGGCGTTGACGACGGGGTCGTTGGCCACCCAGTCCGGACTGTCGGGCGGTCCCCACATGTTCGCGACGTCTCCGCCGCGGAAGCCGACGACGAAGTTGACGTAGTCGCGGCCGGGCGCGGTGCTGGTCTCGGCGCACCCGCTGAAGGCGCCGACCGTGCGATACAACTTGGGGGCGGCCTGGGCCAGGCTCAGGACGGAAGTCCCCGACATCGACAGTCCCGCGATGGCGTTGACCCCGGTCGTCCCGAGCGTGGCGTCGACGATCGGGGGAAGTTCCTTGGTGAAGAAGGTGGTCCACTTGTTGAGGCCGAGGACGGGGTCGGGCTTCTCCCAGTCGGTGTAGTAGCTGTAGGCGCCGCCGACCGGGGTGACGACATTGACGTTCTTGTCGGCGAAGAAGCCGACCACATCGGTCTTGGCCTGCCAGGTTGCCGTGTCCTCGCCGCCACCGGCACCGTTGAGCAGGTACAGCGTCGGACGGGGCACGCTGGGATCCGCGGGGCGGATCACCTCGAGCAGGACCACCTTCTCCATCGCTGCCGAGTAGACGTACATGTTCAGCTGACGGTCGCCGACCTCTTCGACGTGGTCGAGGACGGATCCGTCTGCCGATGCAGGTTTCTCGGCTGGGAGGGTTCGCCACGCGTCCGCCGACGCCACCCCCCCGAAGAGGCTCGACGCGGCGATTACGGCAACGACGAGGAAGGTCCGGCAGTGTCCGATCGCGTTCATGGTCGCTCCTCGCACTTTGACTGCGATGCCCGACGGCGGTTCGGTGATGCTGAAGAACAATCCCTCTGAGGGTAACCGGAAAACACCACCCCCACGAGCAAAGTTCACGTACCCGCCGAGAGTGCGCGGGCCAGCGCGGGCCCGATGATCGCCAGTGCCTGCGGTTCGATCATCTCGTTGTGCCCGCAGTCCACGGGTTGCTCGTCGATCCGGCCGGTCACGAGCGGGCGCCACTCGTTCGCCGACCGCGCCCGGGTCGCGCCGTCCCCGTCACGCGTGGCCGGGAAGACGAGCAGGTCCCCGTCGTACACCCCGGGGACGAAGTGGTGTGCGAGCCGCGTCGAGTTCTCGTATCCCGCGGCGATCCGCTCGAGGTCTCGCCCCCGCACTCCGGTCTCGGCCCCGAACGCCTCGTCGATCAGGTGCGCGGCCCGTTCGTAGGTCAGCTCGCCGCCGGTGTCGGTCTCGAGCCCCAGCCCGCGCAGGAGGTCCCGTACCTCCAGTCGGCGCGGCGGCGGGTCCTCGCCGTCGTCGGGGTAACTGTCCATCACGGCCAGGGTGGCGACTTCTTCGCCGGCGCTCTGCAGTTCGACGGCCATGGCGTGCGCGATGACCCCGCCGAGCGACCAGCCGAGCAGGTGGTACGGGCCGGTGGGCGCGATGCCCCGGATCTCCTCGACGTAGCGGCGGGCGAGTTGTTCGATCGACCGGTACTCACCGTCACCGCTGATCGTGGGCAACTGCAGGCCATACGCGGGCCGGTCCGGCGGCAGGTACCGCATCAGCCCGGCGTAACCCCAGGACAGCCCGATCCCCGGATGCACGCAGAACAACGGCGGCCCGCTCCCCTGCGTGCGCAGCGGAATCACCACGGCCAGGGCCGCTTCCGCCTCGACACTCCGCGCCGGGGTGTCGAGGCGTCGGGCCAGGCCTGCCGGGGTGGGGTCGAGGAACAGCCATTGCAGCGGGACCCGCCGGTCGGTCCGGGCCTGCAGCGCGCCGACGATCCTGGTGGCGACCAGGGAGGTCCCACCGAGGTCGAAGAAGCTGTCGGCGGTGCCCACCCGATCCAGCCCGAGCACGTCCGCGAAGACGTCGACGACGGTGCGCTCGGCCTCCGTGACCGGGGCCCGGAACTCGGCCGCCGTGGAACCGAACTCGGGCGCGGGCAACGCCTTCCGGTCGAGCTTGCCCACCGGGGTCATCGGAATCCGGTCGAGGACCGTCACCGCGGACGGCACCATGTGCGCGGGCAGTCGCTCCGCCGCGTAGGTGCGCAGTTCCGCGGGCTCCACCTCCCGCCCGCCGACGGTCCGCACGTACGAGGCGAGCACGGTGTGGCCGGACGGGCCGGTGTACCCCACGGTGGCGGCGAAGTCGACCGCCGGATGGCGGGTGAGCACCGCGTCGATCTCCCCGAGTTCGATGCGGAAGCCACGCACCTTCACCTGGAAGTCGCTGCGGCCGATGTACTCGAGCGTGTGGTTGGCATGCCACCGCACCACGTCACCCGTCCGGTACATCCGGCCGCCCGGCTCGCCGAAGGGGCAGGACACGAAGCGATCCGCGGTGAGCGCCGCCCGGTCGTGGTACCCGCGAGCCATGCCCGGCCCGGTGATGTACAACTCGCCGGGCACCCCCACCGGGACGGGCTGCAGTCGCTCGTCGAGGACCAGGAACCCGAATCCCAGTGCGGGCGAACCGATGTTCACGTCCTCGCCGGGACGCATGGGGGCGCTGACACTCGCCTGGACGGTGGTCTCCGTGGGCCCGTACCCGCTGTGCAGGCTCCGGCCGGGCGCCCACTGCGCGACCACCTCCGGCGGGGAGGCCTCACCCACCAGGTCGAGGACACGCAAGGCCTCGAGCCCGTCGTCACCCAACGCCGCCAGCGCGGTCGGCGTGATGGTCGTGTGGGTCACCTGTTCGCGACGAAGCAGATCCGCCAGCTCACTGCCGCCGTAGACCGTGGGCGGGACGATGACGACCCGGGCCGACGCGCTGAACGCCATCATCAGCTCGAACACCGACGCGTCGAAACTCGGGGAGGCCAGCTGCGACACCCGGGAGTCGTGGGCGACCTGGAAGCGTTCACGAGTTTCCGCGGTGAAGTTGGCCAGGCCCCGGTGCGTGACGGTCACCCCCTTCGGCCGTCCCGTCGAGCCGGATGTGTAGATGAGATACGCCGGGTGCGCGAGGTACAGCGGAGTCGTCCGGTCCTCGTCGGTGACCGGCGCCGACGGCATCGCCACCACCCGCTCGGCGAAGTCCTCGTCGTCGAGCACCAGCCACTCCACGGTGTCGGGCAGGTTGCTCCGGCTGCCACTCACGGTGAGCCCGAGTGCGGCCCGGCAGTCGGTGAGCATGTAGTCGATGCGATCACGGGGGTAGGCCGGATCGACGGGCACGAAGGCCGCCCCGGCCTTGGCCACCGCCCAGATCGCGGCCACGTCCTCGATCGACCGGGTCATTCCCAGCGCCACGAAGGTCTCCGGTCCCGCCCCGCGGTCGCGCAGGACCCGCGCCAGCCGGTTGGACCACTCGTCGAGCTCGCGGTAGCTGATCCGCCGGTCTTCGTAGGACAGGGCCACCGCATTCGGGTCCAGCGCGGCGGCCGCCGTCAGTAGGTCAGGCAAGCGCTGCGGGCACACCTCCGGCGCCCCGTGTGCCGGCACCATCTCGCGAAGCTCCATCTCGCCGAGGAGCGGGAGGTCCCCGACCGGCCGGTCAGGGTTCTCGGTCACCGCGTCGAGGATCCGCACGAACCGGTCGGCGAACCCTTCGACGGTGTCGGCGTCGAAGAGGTCGGTGGCGTAGTCGATGGCGCCGGTCATCCCGGCCGGCGCACCGCCGGCATCGAACTCCTCCGCCAGGATGAATTCGAGATCGACCTTGACCACGTCGAGTTCGGGGTCGACCGCGTGGACCTCGAGCCCCGGCAGGGCCAGGACCGGTCGCTCGTTGTTCTGAAATTCCAGTGACACCTGGACAATCGGCGAGTACGCCGTCGAACGAGCCGGCCCGATCGCCTCCACCACCCGTTCGAAGGGGACCTCTGCGTGCGCGAAGGCCCCGAGGTCGACCTCGCGGCAGTGCGCCGCCAGGGCGGTGAACGACCCGGCGGCGTCCACCTGCGTGCGCAGGGCGAGGGTGCCCACGAACATGCCGACCAGATCGTCGAGGACGGGCTCGCCCCGGCCGGCGATCGGGGTGCCGACGGCCACGTCCGGGGTGCCGCCGAGCCGACTGAGCAGCAGCGCCAGGGCGGCGTGCGCGGTCATGAACTCGGTGCAGCGAAGACTTCTCGACAGCTCCCTGACGCGTCGGTGCAGGTCCCGGTCGACCGTGAAGTGGATGCGCGCACCGCGGAAGGTCTGCTGGGCGGGACGGTCTCGGTCGGTGGGGAGTTCGAGGAGATCCGGCATCTCCGCCAGCGCGGTCGTCCAGTAGTCGAGTTGACCGGAGAGCAACGACTGGGGATCGTCGGCCGAGCCCAGCAGCTCCCGCTGCCACAGGGAGTAGTCGGCGTACTGCACCGGCAGCGGCGCCCACTCGGGCTCGCCGCCGCGGGCGCGGGCAGCGTAGGCCGTCATCACGTCACGCACCAGCGGCACCATCGAGAACCCGTCTGCCGAGATGTGATGAACCACGACGGCGAGTACGTGCTCGGCGGAGTCGAGCGAGAACAGTCCGGCCCGCAGCGGAATCCCCGCTGTGACATCGAAACCGGCCGAGACCAGCCGGGCCAGCCCCGACCGCAACCCGCGCTCCCCGGAGACGGGGACGGGGACCAGGGCGGGCGCGGCAGCCTCGGCCGGCAGTATCTGCTGGACCGGCCAGTCCCCGCGGACCGGGAACACCGTGCGCAACGACTCGTGCCGGGCGACGACATCGGCGAGCGCCGAGTTCAACGCTCGCACATCGAGCTCACCGCCGAGTCGCACCACGATCGGGATGTTGTATGCGGCCGAGGCGGTGTCGAACTGGTTGACGAACCACATCCGCTGCTGCGCGAACGACAGCGGAATGTCCTCGGGCCGGGTACGGGCCGCGAGCACCGGACGTTCGGACGTGCGCGCACCGCCGTGTCCGATCCGGGCGGCCAACGATGCGACCGTGGGCGCCTCGAAGAGGTCGCGCACCCCGCAGCCGGTGCCCAGCGACGCCCGCAGTCGCGCCATCACCCTGGTGGCGCTCAGGGAATTGCCGCCGAGGTCGAAGAACCCGGCGTCGACACCGACCCGAGCGAGGCCCAGCACCTCCGCGAAGACGTCTGCCACGGCCTCCTCGACCGGACCGCTCGGCGGACGGTACTGCCCTGTCCGGGAAAGGAGGTCGGGTTTCGGCAGTGCCGTGCGGTCCAGCTTGCCGACCGCCGTCAGGGGAATGTGGTCGAGCACCGTGATCGAGGCGGGCACCATGTGCGACGGCAACCGGTCCGCCAGTCGTCGGGCGAGCTCGGCGGTGTCGAGCGACCGGCCCGACGTCGGCACCACATAGGACGCCAGCAGGGTGTCGCCCGCCGCGCCGTGGTCCGCGAGTGTGGCAGCAAACCCGACGTTCGGCTCCGACATGAGCGTGGCGTCGATCTCGCCGAGTTCGACGCGGAACCCGCGCACCTTCACCTGGAAGTCGCTGCGGCCCACGTACTCGACGCTCCCGTCCGCCGTCCACCGCACGATGTCGCCGGTGCGGTACATCCTCGTCCCGGGGCTGGAGGGATCGGCCACGAACCGCTCGGCGGTCAGTGCCGGCCTGCGGTGGTAGCCGCGGGCCAGACCCACCCCGGCGAGGTACAACTCGCCCGGAACTCCCGCGGGGACCGGCTGAAGTCTGGTGTCGAGCACCAGTTCCCGCACACCGCGGATGGGCCCGCCGACCGTGATCGGCGCGCCCGCGACCATCGGTTCGCTGATGTTGGACATCACCGTCGTCTCGGTCGGCCCGTAGGCGTTGTACAACCGGCGCTCCCCTGCACCGGGCGCGGCCCAGCGGGCCACGAGGTCGGGTGGGCACGCCTCACCGCCGAACACCACCTCAGAGAGATGTTCGAGCCCAACAGGATCGACCGATGCCAGCGCCGCGGTGGTGATGAAGGCGTGGGTGACCTCCCGCTCGGCCAGCAGCCGCGCGAGGTCCTCGCCGCCGAACACGGTTGGCGGCGCGATCACCATCGTCGCGCCGGCGCCGAAGGCCTGCAGGTACTCGAACACCGACCCGTCGAAACTCGGCGTGGAGAAGTGCAGCGTGCGAGACCTCGGAGTTGCCCCGAAGCGTTCGAGTTGGTCCCGGGCAAAGTTGTCGAGTCCGCGGTGGGTCACCACCACACCCTTGGGCCGGCCCGTCGAACCCGAGGTGTAGACGACGTACGCGGCGGTGTCCAGCAGGACCGGACCGGTTCGATCGGCATCGGTCACCGGCCCGGCGGAATGCCGAGCGCATTCGCTCACGAAGTCGGGATCGTCGAGGACCAGCCAGCGTGCGGCATCCGGTAGCCGGTCCCGGTGTTCGGCCGTGGTCACGCCGATTCTCGCCCCGGAGTCGAGGAGCATGTGGACGACCCGCTCGTCGGGGTAGTTCGGGTCGATCGGGACGAAGGCCGCCCCCGTCTTGGCCACCGCCCACACCGCGTGCACCGAGTCGACGGACCGCGGTATCCCGATGGCGACGAAGGTCTCCGGGCCCACACCACGCGCGAGGAGTGCGCGGGCAAGACGATTCGACCGCTCGTCCAGGTCGCGGTAGCTCACGTCCTCGTCGAGGTAGGACAGCGCGGTCGCGTCCGGGTCGAGCGCCGCCGCCTCGACGAGTATCTGCGGCAGGGTGCGGGGCGACCCGCCGGGACCGCCGCGGACCGGAACGAGGTCGGCGCGTTCTCGGTCCGTCAGCAGCGACAGCGCGGCCAGCGGCCGGTCCGGGCGGGCACAGGCGTCGAGCACCCGCAGCACGCGCCCGGCGATGCCGTCGACGGTGTCGACGTCGAAGATGTCGGGCAGGTACTCGAATTTGAGGCGCAGCCGAGAGTCGACGGACGCCACCAGACTCAGCGGGTAGTGGGCGGCGTCGCGCGCCTGCACCCCGTCGACACGCATCCCGGCGATGTCGGTGTCGGTCGACAGCCCTTCGCGGTCAACGGGATACGACTCGAACACGGTCAACGTGTCGAATCCGACCTCCGGCCCCGCGGAGCTCGAGATCTCGGCCAGGCCGGTGTAGTGGTGATCCAACAACGCCGTCTGCTCGGCCTGCACGCGTTCGAGCAGGGCGCCCACCGTCTCGCCGGGGCGCAGCCTGATCCGGACGGGCAGGGTGTTGATGAACAGTCCGATCATCGTCTCGATGCCGGCCAGGTCGGGCGGACGTCCCGAGACGATGGCACCGAACACCACGTCGTCGCGACCGGTCAACGCGGCGAGCACGATCCCCCACGACACCTGCACGAGGGTGTTGACGGTCAGTCCGCGAGACCGTGCGAGCACGCGCAGGCGGGTGGTGCGCTCCTCGTCCAGGTCGAACACCCACTCCTGGGTGATCGTGGACAGCCGCCGGCCTCGGTCCGCCGGGGTGAGCAACGTCGGACCCTCCACCCCGGCGAGGGCCAGAGCCCACGCCTGCGCGGCGGCGCCGTCATCGCGGTTCCTCAGCCACGCCAGGTAGTCGCGGTACCCGCGCACCCTTGGCAGCGCAGACGGGTCGGCGTCGGTGGCGTAGAGCGTCAGCAATTCCTTGACCAGCAGTGGCATCGACCAGCCGTCGAGCACGATGTGATGGTTGGTCGACACCAGCCGGTACCGGTTCGGCGCGGTCGCGATCAGCATGAACCGGATCAGCGGGGCGCTCGCCATGTCGAACGGGCGGACCCGGTCCTGCGCCAGCAGTCGCTGAAACTCCGACTCCGCCGCACTGTCGTCGAGGGCAGTCAGGTCGACCTCGGTCCAGGGCGCCCGCACCCGTTGCCGGACAACTTGAACCGCGTTGCCCCCGGGGTCGCGTAGGAAGGCGACCCGCAGGTTCGCGTGCCGGTCCAGCAGGGCGTCGGTGGCGCGCCGCAGGCGAGGCGGGTCCACCACGCCGACGAGGTCGAGGCTGACCTGCACCAGGTAGGCGTCGACGGACTCGTCGGCCAACTCGGCGTGGAAGAGCATGCCGGCCTGCAGGGGCGAGAGCGGCCACACATCGGTCAGGTCGCGGCAGCGGCTCTCCAGCGCCTCGAGCGCATCCTGGCGAAGGTCGACGAGATCGAAGTCCGACGGCGTGAACCCGCCGCCGCCCGACTCGGCGTGGGCACCGAGCCCGGCGAGCGCCTGCATCCACAGCTGCGCGAGCTCCTCCACCTCCTCCCGTTGCAGGACACCCGGCGGGTACGTCCACGTGGCTTTCAGCCGGGGCCCGTCATCGGTGTCGACGGTCAGCGCGTTGACGTCGACGACGGCCGCGACGGGCATCGCGGCCTTCGAGGCCTTCGAGGCCCCGCGCAGTCCGGGTTCCTCGATCGGCGACCACCCCTCCGCGGACGCGGCGGTATTCCGGGCCAGCCTGCCGAGGTAGTTGAAGCTGACCTGGGGCAGCGGCCGCGGCGAAAGCGCCTGGGCACTCCCGCTGTTCAGGTACCGGAGCAGCCCGAAACCGATGCCGTGGTCGGGAACGGCGAGGAGCTGCTCCTTGACCGCCTTCATCGCGTCCCCCGCCGACGGTCCCCCGGCGAACGCGTCGTCGAGGTCCACACCGCTCAGCTCGAGTCGAACCGGGAAGATGGTGGTGAACCAACCGACGGTCCGGGCGAGATCCGCCCCCGGGGCCACCTGCTCTTCGCGGCCGTGCCCCTCGAGACTCACCAGCGCCTCGGCGAGGTCGACCCCGCGGCGCCGCCGCCACCGGATCAGGGCCATGGCCAGCGCCGTCAACAGCCCGTCCCCCACGCCCGCGTGGAATGCCCGCGGCACGGTCGTCAGAATCGTCTCGGTCAGCGCGGCGGGAACTCGCACCTCGACATCCGCCGCGGTGGCAGCGGTGTCCGACGCCGCCACCGGGCGCGACCCCAGTGCCGGATCCGGCGTGTCCAGCATCCGTTGCCACAGTTCGACTTCGGCGGATCGCTGGGGTTCGCGTGCGGCGTCGGTGAGGGCGTACGCCCACCGGCGCATCGAGGTCCCGGTCGGCTCCAGCGTCGGTGGCGTGCCGGCCCGCAGTTGTGCGTACGCCGTGGCGAGGTCCGGCATCAGGATCCGCCAGGACACACCGTCGATCGCCAGATGATGAACGGTGATCAGCAGCCGGCCCGGACCGTCGCCCGCGTCGAGCCACACCGCCTGCATCATCACGCCGGACTCCGGGTCGAGACGGTCGAGCGCGGCGTCGAGTTCGGCGCCGACATCGTCCGTCCGGGCGCGGCGGAGCACCGTGGCCGCCCGCACCGACCCTGCGGCTCGCGCCTCCATCGACCAGCCCCGCTCGGCACCGGCGGTGCGCCGCAGCCGCGCCCGGAGGAGGTCGTGCCGGTCCAGCACGGCCTGCACCGCCCGCGCCAGGGTGGCTTCCTCCAACGCCGCGGGAACGGCGAACAGTGCGGACTGCGCATAGCGACGGAAGTCCCCGCCGCGGCCGAGCATCCACGTCGCGATCGGTGTCAGCGGTATCTCCCCGACGCCGCCGCCGGGCAGTTCGTCGAGGACGACGCTCTCCTCACCCGACTCGGCCACCTGGGCCAGTCCCGCAACGGTCTTACGCTCGAACACGTCGCGGGGCGAGATCAGGATCCCGGCCGCCTTCGCACGGGTGACCAACTGGATGGACATGATCGAATCGCCGCCGATGGCGAAGAACGAGTCGTCGACGCCGACCGAGTCGAGGCCGAGGACCTCCGCGACCAGGTCGGCGAGGATACGTTCCCGCTCGCCGACCGGGCTGCGGCCGGCGGTCGCCCGCTGCCCGAAGTCCGGTTCGGGCAGCGCTTTCCGGTCGAGTTTGCCGTTCACCGTCAGCGGCATCGTGTCGAGAACCACCACCGCGGCCGGAACCATGTGCGGCGCCAGCCGCTGTGCGACCGCATCAATGAGCACGGTGGGGTCGGTCGCGAGGCCGGTCTGCGGCACCACGTACCCCACCAGTCGATCCCCCAGCACCGGATCCGCGCGCACCGTCACCGCCGCCTGCGCCACCCCCTCGCACGCGAGCAGGGCCGTCTCCACCTCCCCGACTTCGATTCGGTAGCCCTTCACCTGCACCTGGAGGTCGTTGCGGCCGAGGTACTCCAGCTGTCCGTTCCCGTTCCACCGGCCCAGGTCCCCGGACCGGTACATCCGCGAGCCTGGGGCGAAGGGGTCCGCGACGAATCGCGTGGACGTGAGGTCGGGCCGCCCGAGGTACCCGCGCGAGAGCTGCGCCCCGGAGACGTACATCTCCCCGACCACGCCGGGCGGCACCGGATGCAGTCGTCCGTCGAGCACGTGGACCCGCAGCCCGGGCAGCCCCCGGCCGATCACCGATGCGGACTCCGCGCTGTCACGGTCCGGGTCGATCGGCAGATGGCTGACATGCACCGTCGTCTCCGTGATGCCGTACATGTTGACCAGCGCCGGCGCCGAGTAGCCCCGGCGCGCGTGCCAGCGTGCCAGCTGCCCGAAGTCGAGGGCCTCCCCGCCGAGGATCACGTAGCGCAGGCACAGTCCGGGACCGTCGGCGAGACGATCCGCCTCCGCCAACTGGTAGAAGGCGGTGGGGGTCTGATTGACGACCGTGACGTGTTCGTCGTGCAGGAGCTCGAGGAACCTGTCGGGCGTGCGCGCGGTGAAGTAGTCCACCAGCACCAGCCGTCCGCCGTGTGCGAGCGCGCCCCACATCTCCCACACCGAGAAGTCGAAGGCGGCGGAATGGAACATCGTCCACACGTCGGCCGGCCCGAACCCGAACAGCGGCTGCGTGTTCGCCAGCAACGCGACCACGTTGCGATGCGTGACCGCCACGCCCTTCGGCCGCCCGGTCGAACCGGAGGTGTAGATCACGTACGCCACCGAGTCCGGCCGCAGCGGGCGCCTCCGGTCCGCGTCGGTCACGGGCAGAGGCGAGAAGCGCCGCAGCGCCGTCAAGGTCTCCGGATCGTCCACGACCACCACCGGGACCTCACCGATGCCGACCGCCTGAGTGTCCGCGGTCGTGGTGAGCACACACCGCGGCCGGGCATCGCCGAACAGGTAGGTCAGCCGCTCCGCCGGTGAGCCCACGTCCACCGGGAGGTAACCGGCACCCGACTTCACCACCGCCAGCAGCGCCACCACCAAGTCGATCGACCGCGTCATGCCCACGGCCACCAGCGTTTCCGGGCCCACCCCCTGTGCCACGAGCAGTCTCGCGAGCCGGTTCGCCCGCCGGTCGAGTTCCCGGTAGGTCTCTGATGCACCGTCGCAGCGCACCGCGACGGCGTCGCCGGCCGATGCCACCGACCGGTCGAACAGGTCCGCCAACGACACCGCGGCGAAGTGGGTTCCGGGTCGGTGGGCCGAGCGAAGCAGGAACTCGCGTTCGTCCGCACGCAGGACGTCGATGTCGCCCACGGGCACGGTCGGGTCCGCGGCCACGGCCTCGACCACCCGTCTGAAGCGCTCCGCGAAGGCCTCGACCGACCGCCGGTCGAACACATCTGTGGCGTAACGGAAGCCGGCACCGATCCCCGCCGGCGCCCCGTCCTCGTCGACCCGCTCCGCGAGGCTCAGCTGCAGGTCGAACTTCGCCACCGCCAGGTCGACGTCGAGCGACCGGGCGGTCAGCCCTGCCAGTTCGAGGCGCGTACGGGTGGCGTTCTGGAATTCGAGCATCACCTGGAACAGCGGGGTGTGCGCGGTGGACCGGTCAGGTGCGAGTTCGTCCACCAGCCGCTCGAAGGGCATTTGCGAGTGCTCGAACGCACCGAGGTCCGCCGACCGCACCTCGGCGAGCAGGCCGGCGAACGACGATCCCGCCGCCACCGGGGTGCGCAACACCAGCGTGTTGACGAACATCCCCACCATGTCGTCGAGTTCGGCGTGGCCGCGGCCCGCGATCGGCGTCCCCACCACCACGTCGTCCGATCCCGACAACCTGGCCAGCAGCACCGCAAACGCCGCGTGCACCACCATGAACACCGTCGAATGACTCTGGCGTGCAAGGTCGGTCAGTGCATGATGCACGGACGGCGAGATCTCGAACGCGACAACCTCGCCGTCGAAGGACCGCTGCACCGGCCGCGGCCGGTCCAACGGCAGCGCCAGCACCGCGGGGACGCCCGACAGCGTCCGGGTCCAGTAGTCCAGCTGACCGGAAATCACCGAATCGGGCTGCGCCCGTGTGTTCAGAAGCTCGGTGCCCAGTGCCTCCCGCTGCCAGAGGCTGTAGTCGGCGTACTGCACGGGGAGCGGCGCCCAGTCGGGCGCCCGCTGCTGGGTTCGCGCCGTGTAGGCCACCATCACGTCCCGTGCCAGCGGTGTCATCGAGAAGCCGTCGGCCGCAATGTGGTGCACGACGATGGCCAGGACGTGCCGATCATGGTCGAGCCTGAGCAACCTGACCCGGATCGGAAGCTCGTCGGTGACGTCGAATCCCGTTCCGAAGAAGTCGGTGAGCGTGTCTCGAAGTTCGTGTTGCGCAACGGGTACCGGGCGTAACTCGGGGCCGCCGACGGCCGGGTCGAGGATCACCTGCCGGGGTCCGGCGGCGGAGCCGGGAAACACGGTTCGCAGCGCCTCGTGCCGCTCCGCGACGTCACCGAGCGCCGCTTGCAACGCCTCGACGTCCACCGCCCCGTCCAACTGCAGGGCGACCGGGACGTTGTACGCCGGCGAGGAGGTGTCGAACTGGTTGACGAACCACATACGCTGCTGCGCGAGCGAGAGTGGAATCCAATCGGGCCGCGACCTTGAAATGAGGGACCTTGAAATGAGGGGCCCGGCGGCGAGCACCGGCGCGGTGGAACTCGTCGTCGTGGTCGACTCGATCGCGGCGGCCAGGTCGGACACCACCGGCGCGTCGAAGAACGCAGCCACACCCAGATTCGTGTCGAGTGCACTGTTGATGCGTGCCACCGCCCGGGCGGCGCTGAGCGAGTCGCCGCCCAGCTCGAAGAAGCTGTCGTCCGCACCGACGCGTTCGGCGCCGGTGACGTCGGCGAAGGCCCTGGCCACCGCCTGCTCTGTGGGCGTGGCCGGGGCGCGGTACGCGGTGGCAGTGAATTCCGTTTCAGGCAGGGCCTTGCGGTCGAGCTTCCCGTTCACCGTCACCGGCAACCCAGCAAGCACCGTGACCACCGCAGGCACCATGTACCCCGGCAACCGAGCCGCCACCGACCCGAGAACCGCCCGACCCTCCAACCGCACCCCCGCCGCCGGCACCACATACCCCGCGAGATGGTCACCGCGCAGCACCACCACCGCCTGCGCCACCCCCGGGTGACGCAACAACGCCGCCTCGATCTCCCCCAACTCGATCCGCTGCCCCCGCAACTTCACCTGAAAATCCGTACGCCCCAGATACTCCAGCTCCCCGGAACCGTTCCAGCACACCAGGTCACCCGTGCGATACAACCGCGTCCCGCCCCCGAACGGGTTCGCCACAAACCGATCCGCCGTCAGATCAGACCGACCGACATACCCCCGCGCCAACTGCACACCGCCCAGATACAACTCCCCCGCCACCCCCACCGGCACCGGACACAACCGCCCGTCCAACACGAACACCTGCGTGTTCCACACCGGCGCACCGATCGGCACACCCACCTCGTCCGCCGCGGTCACCTCGTGGAACGTCACGTCCACCGCCGCCTCCGTCGGCCCGTACAGGTTGTGCAACCGCACCGTCGGAAGGATCTCCCGCAACCGCACGGCGGTCTCCGCCGGCAACGCCTCACCCGACGCAAACACCCGCCGCAACGTCGCGCATTCCACCGCCGACGGCTCCGCCACGAACACCGCCAGCATCGACGGCACGAAGTGCACTGTCGTGACCGACTCCTCGGCAACCACCCGAGCCAGGTACCCCGGGTCCCGATGCCCACCCGGCACCGCAACCACCAGACGAGCACCAACCTGCAACGGCCAGAACAACTCCCACACCGACACGTCGAACGTCACCGGAGTCTTCTGCAACACCACATCGGTCGAGTCCAACGGATACCGATCCTGCATCCACAAAAGCCGATTCACGACCGCCGCATGCGTCACCGCGACACCCTTCGGCATCCCCGTCGACCCCGACGTGAAGATCACGTACGCCGTGTTCGACGGCACCAGCGGAGCACGCCGCTCGGCGTCCACGATCAGTCCGTCGCGCACGTCCGAGAGGTCCAGCTCGTCGACCAGCAGCACCGGCCGCGCTCCGCCGCCGCCGAACTCGTCCCGCGCGGTACTCAGCACGCACACCGGCGCGGCGGTCTCTAGCACGTGTCCGATCCGCTCCGCCGGCTCGTCCGGGTCCACCGGCACGTACGCGCCGCCGGCGGCCTGCACCGCGTAGATCCCGACCAGCAGGTCCGGCGACCGACGCATCGCCAGCGCCACCGTCGACTCCGGACCCACACCCATCGAGATCAGCTGCCGCGCCAGCCGGTTCACCCGAGAGGAGAACTCTCCGTAGGTCTGAGACTCACCCTCGAACGACACCGCCACCGCGTCCGGAGTCCGCGCCACCTGCACCTCGAACAACCCAGGCAGGGTCGCGGCCGGCACCGCACGCTCCGTCGCGTTCCACCGCTCGACCACCAACTCCCGCTCACCGGGCACGAAGCAGTCGACCGCACCGACCGGGGTGTCCGGATCCTCGACCACACCCCGCAGAACCCGGACAAAACGCTCCGCGAATCCTTCCGCCGTTGCCCGGTCGAATGCTCCTGGCTGGTAGCGCAGGCTCAGCCGCAGCGTCGGTTCCAGGATCGACAGCAGGGTGACGGGGTAGTGCGTGGCGTCGCGGGCCTCGAAGTCCGTCACCCGCATGCCCGCGATGTCGGTGTCTTCGCCGAGACCCGACGTGTCGACCGGATACGACTCGAACACCGACAGCGTGTCGAACAGGTTGCCCAGGCCCACCCGCGACTGGATGTCACCGAGCCCGAGGTGATGATGGTCGAGCAGGGACGCCTGCTCCGCCTGCACCCGGGTGAGCAACTCCGCGACACTCTCGTCCGGGTCCACCCGCACGCGCACCGGCACCGTGTTGATGAAAAGCCCCAACATGTTCTCCACACCGGACAGCTGTGGCGGACGGCCGGAGACGGTGGCACCGAAGACCACGTCGTCGCGGGAGAGCAACCGGGACAACAGCATCCCCCACGCCACCTGAACCACCGTGTTGACGGTGATCCCCCCGCGACGGACCACCGCGGCGAGCGCGCCGAGCACCTCGGCGGGCAGCTCGATGTCGATTTCCTCGGGCACGCCGTTGGACCCCGCGGGCGTCTGCGGCGCCAGCAGCGTCGGCTCCGCGAGGCCGTCGAGCGCACTGCCCCAGGCGCGGGCCGCCTCGTCGTGGTTCCGCGTCGCCAGCCAGCCCAGGTAGGTGCGGTACCCGGTCTCCGGCAGACCGACCGGGGTACCGCCGGCGACGTAGCGTTCCAGGAGTTCTCGGACCAGCACCGGCATCGACCAGCCGTCCAGGACGATGTGGTGATTGGTCAGCGCCAGTACCCATCGCCGCGGTGCGGTACGGAAGAGCGTCAGCCGCAGCAGCGGAGGTGCGGCGAGGTCGAACGGGGCGCCTCGGTCCTCGCCGAGTGCTTGTTCGAGGTCTGCCTCGGTGGCGGGTCCGCGGCCGGTGAGATCCACCTCCCGCCACGGCACCACCACCTCGTCGACGACCAGCTGAGCGGGCACCCCGTCGGCGTCGTAGACGAACGCGGTCCGCAGGTTCGGGTGACGGTCGAGCAGGCCGGCCGCGGCGGCCCGCAGGCGCCCGGCATCTACCGTCCCCTCGAGGCCGATGCGCAGTTGCGCCGTGTACACGTCCACCGAGCTGGCGACCAACGATGCATGGAACAGCAAACCCTCCTGCAGCGGGGACAGCGACCAGATGTCCCGCAGCGCCGGGAACTTCGTCTCCCACCGCTCGATCTGGCCCTGGCTCACCGACACCAGCGGCGCATCGGACGGTGTCAGCCCGCCCGCACCGGGCCGACGTGCGCAGGTGGCGAGTCCGCCCAGGGCCCGGCGCCACAGCTCGGCGAACGCCGCGACGTCGGCCTCGGGCAGCACCCCGCGCGGGAACGCGAACACCGCCGTCAGGCGGGGGCCCTCGGCGCTGTCGTCGACGAAGGCGTTGATGTCGACAACGGACGCGACCGGCAGGTCGGGATCCTGGGTGCCACGGAGCTGACCGGTGCCCGCAACGGGCCGCCAGTCTCCCGCGTCGCCGGTGGTGCTGACGCGCCCGAGATAGTTGAAACTGACTTGTGGAGAACGGAATCGTCCGAGGGACTCCGCCACCTCGCTGTCGAGGAAGCGGAGCATTCCGAAGCCGATCCCGTGGTCCGGGATCGCGAGCAGCTGTTCCTTGACGGCCTTGACCGCCCGGCCCGCCTCCGGGCCGCCGGCCATGGCGTCGTCGACGTCGATCCCGGTGAGGTCCAGACTCGCCGGATACACGGTGGTGAACCAGCCGACGGTGCGGGACAGGTCGGCACCGGCGACGACGTGTTCCTCGCGGCCGTGCCCCTCGAGGTTGATCAGGGCCTGAGGCAGGTCCACGCCGTGTTCCCGGCGCCAGGTGATCAGTGCCAGCGCCAGCGCGGCGAGCAGCCCGTCTCCCACACCGCCGTGAAAGGCGTGCGGCAGCGCGGTGAGCAGTGCGTCCGTCACGTTCGACGGCACGTCGACGGTGAGGGAGCTGACGGTCGCGTCGACGTCGCGCGCGGGATCGAGTGGGCGGGAACCGATCAGCGGATCCGGTCCCTCGAGGATCCGCTCCCACAGTTCGAGTTCGTGCGTCCGTTTGGCCGTGGCGTCGCGTAAACCGTGCGACCACCGCCGCATCGAGGTGCCGACCGCGGGCAGGGTGGGAGTCAGGCCGGCCTGGAGTTGGCTGCACGCCGACGCCAGATCCGCGACGAGGATGCGCCACGAGACAGCGTCCACCACGAGGTGATGCGCCACCACGAGCAGGCGCCCCGCCTGGTTCGGGACGTCGAACCAGACCACCCGCAGCACGGCCGCGGCGGCCGGGTCCAGGCGGTCGGCCGCGGCGTCGAGTTCCGCGGCCGCGAGGGCGGTGAAACCGTCGCCGTCCACCGTCTCGACCGGCACCCGACGGACCAGCTCTTCCGCCGCCGCCGCGCCTGCCGGCAGCACTTCCATGCCTTCGACAACCAGTCGTGCGCGGAGCATGTCGTGCCGGCCGAGGACCGCCGCGACGGCTCGAACGAGCACCTCCCGGGTGAGACGGGCGGGCGACGCCAGCAGCAGTGCCTGCGCGAACCTGTCGAGTCGCCCGCCGCTGCGCCCGAGCATCCACCGCGCGACCGGCGTCAGCGGCACGTCGCCGACCCCATCGCCCGGCAGCTCGTCGAGGACCACCGCGTCGAGGCCGTCGAACCGTGCGGACTCGGCGAGGCCGGCGACGGTCCTGCGTTCGAACACGTCTCGGGGAGAGAGGATCACACCGGCCGCCTTGGCGCGGGCCACCAACTGGATCGACATGATGCTGTCGCCGCCGAGGGCGAAGAACGAGTCGTCCACCCCCACCGAGTCCAGTCCGAGCACCTCCCGGAACAGTCCGGCGAGCAGCTCCTCCGTCTCGGATCTCGGCGGTCGACTCGCGGGCGCCGAGAAGTCGGGCGCCGGAAGCGCTGCGCGGTCCAGCTTTCCGTGAACGGTCAGGGGCAGTGATTCGAGTACCACCAGCGCCGCCGGCACCATGTACGACGCCAACCGGCCGCCGACGAAGTCGAGGACGGCCCTCGAATCGAGCGTCACGCCGGGTTCGGGCACCAGGTAGCCGATCAGTCGATCGCCGCCGCCATCGACGTTCCACACCACGGTGACGGCCTGGGCCACGTCGTGATGGGCGAGCAGAGCGGACTCGACCTCGCCGAGTTCGATCCGGAAGCCGCGGACCTTCACCTGGGAGTCGGTACGCCCGAGGTACTCCAACTGCCCGTCGGACGTCCAGCGCACCCGGTCGCCGGTGCGATACATCCGACTGCCCGGCGGGCCGAAGGGACCGGCGACGAATCGCCGCGCGGTCAGCGGGAACCGTCGGTGGTAGCCGCGCGCGAGGGCGGGGCCGGCGAGGTACAGCTCCCCCGTCACCCCGACGGGCACCGGCCGCAGTCGCGCGTCCAGCACGACGACCTCGAAACCGCGGATCGGCGTGCCGATCGTGACCGGCGCCGCCGGTACCAGTGCGGCACTGACACTCGCCACCACCGTCGCCTCGGTGGGCCCGTAGGCGTTGAACATTCTCCGGGCACCTTCTCGGGTACTCCACCGAGCTACCAGTTCAGGCGGGCACGCCTCCCCGCCCGTCACCACACAGTCCAGATCAGGGAGACCCGCCGGATCGACCGACCCCAGCGCCGCCGGAGTCACGAAGCAGTGGGTGATCCGCTCGGATTCCAGCAGTCGCGCCAACTCGTCACCGCCGTACACGGACTGCGGCACGATCACCAGGGTGGCCGCCGCGCCGATCGCCAGCAGCAGCTCGAGGACGGCGGCGTCGAAGCTCGGTGACGCAAGATGCAGCGTCCGGGACTGCGCAGTCGTCGCGAACGTCTCCCTCTCCTGCACAACGAAGTTCGACAGGCCGCGATGCGTGGTGACCACACCCTTGGGTCTGCCGGTCGAACCCGAGGTGTAGATCAGGTAGGCCGGGTTGTCGATCTGAAGTGACGCGGCCCGGTGGTCGTCGGTGATCGCCGCCGCCGGGTAGCTCGAGAGTCGGTCCTCGAAGTCAGGCTCGTCGAGCACCAGCCACTCCGCCGCATCGGGAAGTCCGGCACGCCGCGCGGAGGTCGTCACACCCCGCACCGCGCCGGAGTCGGTGAGCATGTACTCGATCCGCGCGGGCGGATGAGTCGGATCCACCGGCAGGAAGGCGGCCCCCGACTTGGCCACCGCCCACACGGCCACAACGGATTCGACCGACCGCGGCAGGCACAGCGCGACCACGGCTTCCGGTCCGGCACCGCACTCGATCAGCAGGCGGGCCAACTGGTTCGAGCGGCCGTCGAGGTCGCGGTAGCGCACCTCCCGCCCTTCGAAGACCAATGCCACGGCATCCGGATCGTGCGCGGCCGCGGTGGCCAACAGGTCCGGCAGGGTCCGTGCCGCCACCGGGGCGGGGCCCCCCACCGGTGTCAGTGCGGCGCGCTCCCCGGCATCGAGGATCTCGATGTCTCCCACCCGGCAGGCGGGGCGGGCGACGACCGTCTCGAGGATGCGCTGCAGCCGCGTCGCGAACCCGATCGCCGTGTCCTCGTCGAAGAGGTCGGTCGCATAGCCGAGTCCCGCGGTGATGCCGGCCGGGTTGCCGGCGGAGTCCACGTTCTCGGTCAGCGTCAGCTGCAGGTCGAAGTTGGTGGTGTCGATCTCGAAGTCGAGGCTCCGAACCCGCAGGTCCGGCAACTCCAGCGCGGGACGCTCGATGTCCTGGAACTCCAACATCACCTGGAAGAGCGGTGAGTACGCCGTAGACCGGGAGGGACTCAGGACCTCCACCACCCGCTCGAACGGGGCTTCCGCGTGGGTGAAGGCAGCCAGATCGGATTCCCGGACGCTGCCGAGGAATTCGGTGAAGGTGGCGCCGCCGTCGACGCGGGTGCGCAGGACGAGCGTGTTGACGAACATGCCCACCAGGTCGTCGAGTTCGCGCTCGCCACGGCCGGCGGTCGGCGTCCCGACGGCGATGTCCTCCGAACCGCTCAGTCGGGCCAGCATGATCGCCAGCACGGCATGCATGGTCATGAAGACGGTGGTGTTGTGTTCTCGCGACAGCGCCGCCACACCGGCATGGACGTCGGGGCCGATCACGAACTCGACGCGGCCGCCGCGAAGTGATCGAGCGGCGGGGCGGGGGCGGTCGGTGGGAAGCTCGAGCACTTCGGGCAGGTCCGACAGGGTGGCGCTCCAGTAGGCCAGCTGACTCGAAATACGCGACGCCTCATCGGACTCCGAGCCCAACCACTCCCGTTGCCACAACGTGTAGTCGCCGTACTGCACCTCGAGCGGGGCCCAGTCCGGCGGCGACCCGCTCACCCGCGCTTCGTACGCCGCCATGATGTCCCGGGCCAACGGGGCCATGGAGAGACCGTCGGCCGCGATGTGATGCACCACCACCGCGAGCGTGTGCACGTCCTCGTCGAGGCGCATCAGGCGTGCGCGCAACGGGACCTGCTCGGTCACGTCGAATCCTGTCGACAGCACTCGCAGTACCCGTTCGCGGAGTTCGGCCTCACCCGACACGGTGATCGGAGCGAGGTCCGGCACCGCGCTCGGCGCCGGCAGGACCACCTGACGCGGTCCGTCGTCGGTGAGCGGGAATACGGTGCGCACGGCCTCGTGTCGTTCGACGACGTCGGCGACCGCCGCCTGCAGGGCGTCCACGTCGAGTCGACCCTCGAGCCTCAACGCGAAGGCGACGTTGTAGGCCGATGACGAGGTGTCGAACTGATTGACGAACCACATGCGCTGCTGGGCGGGCGAAACCGGCACTTCCGCGCCGCCGTCCCTCGGCTTCAGCGGTGGACGGGCAGCGGGTCCGTCGCGCGACTGGGCCAGTACGGCCAGGTCGGCCACAGTGGGGGCGTCGAACACGTCGCGAACACCGATCCGGCCCAGGACTGCATCATTGCCCGAGGCTCCGCCCGAGGAGGCGTCATTGCCCGAGGTGGCCGCGTTGATCCGCGCCACCAGTCGCGTGGCGATCAGGGAGTTCCCGCCGAGCGTGAAGAAGTTGTCGTGCGCGCCCACCCTGGCGATTCCCAGCAGGTCGGCGTACACCGAGGCCACTATCTCTTCGATCGGGCTGCGGGGGGCCACGTAACCCGCGGCGGACGCACCGAAGTCTGGTTCGGGCAGGGCCTTTCGGTCGAGCTTCCCGTTCACCGTCACCGGCAACCCCGCCAGCACCGTGACCACCGCAGGCACCATGTACCCCGGCAACCGAGCCGCCACCGACCCGATAACCGCCCGCACCTCCAACCGCACCCCCGCCGCCGGCACCACATACCCCGCGAGATGGTCACCACGCGACCCGTCACCGCGCAGCACCACCACCGCCTGCGCCACCCCCGGGTGACACAACAACGCCGCCTCGATCTCCCCCAACTCGATCCGCTGCCCCCGCAACTTCACCTGAAAATCCGTACGCCCCAGATACTCCAGCTCCCCGGAACCGTTCCAGCACACCAGGTCACCCGTGCGATACATCCGCGCACCGGGAACAAACGGACTCGCCACAAACCGATCCGCCGTCAGATCACTGCGACCGACATACCCCCGCGCCAACTGCACGCCCGCCAGGTACAACTCCCCCGCCACACCCACCGGCACCGGACACAACCGCCCGTCCAACACGAACACCTGCGTGTTCCACACCGGCGCACCGATCGGCACACCCACCACATCCGCCGCGGTCACCTCGTGGAACGTCACGTCCACCGCCGCCTCCGTCGGCCCGTACAGGTTGTGCAACTCGGCGCCACTCACCCGAAGCAGACGCGCCGCCGTCACCGCCGACAGCGCCTCACCGCTGGCGAACACCCGCCGCAGCGATCCACACCCACCGACGTCCGCGCTCGCCAGAAGCACTTCGAGCATCGACGGCACGAAATGCACTGTGGTGACCGACTCCTCGCGAATCACGCGTTCGAGACAGACGGGATCGCGGTGAACGTCCGGCGCAGCAACCACCAACCGCGCCCCCACCAGCATCGGCCAGAACAACTCCCACACCGACACGTCGAACGTCACCGGAGTCTTCTGCAACACCACATCGGTCGAATCCAACGGATACCGATCCTGCATCCACAAAAGCCGATTCACGACCGCCGCATGCGTCACCGCGACACCCTTCGGCATCCCCGTCGACCCGGACGTGAAGATCACGTAGGCCGCATTGTCGGGCCGCAACGGAGCCGGGCGCTCCGCATCCGTGACCGGCCCCGGATCGAACCCGGAAACATCCAGGGTGCCGATGTCGAGAACCGGGGTCTCGCCCGGCATCTCGAACCCATCTGTTCCGGCGGTCAACACGCACACCGGTGCCGCCGTCCCCACCACATACCCCACCCGCTCGGCAGGCTGGTCCGGGTCGATCGGAACGTACGCCCCACCCGCCGCCATCACCGCATGGATCCCCACCAACATCTCCACCGACCGCGCCGCCGCCACCCCCACCAACGACTCCGGGCCCACACCCTGCGAAATCAAGTACCGCGCCAGCCGATTCACCCGGGCACCGAACTCCGCATACGACAACACAGCACCCTCGAACGACACCGCGCCCGCATCCGGCGTCCGCGCGACCTGCGCCTCGAACAACCCCGCCAATGTTCCCGCCGGCACCGCACGGGCCGTCGCGTTCCACCGCTCGACCACCAACTCCCGCTCACCGGCGACGAGCACGTCCACGTCACCGACCCGCACGCCCGGATCCTCGACCACACCCCGCAGAACCCGGACAAACCGCTCGGCGAACCCCTCCACGGTCGCGCGGTCGAAGACATCCGACGCGAACGTGAACTCTGCCGAGAGGCCCGCGGCGCTCCCCGTGTCGTCGTAGCCCTCCGCGAGCGTCAACTGCAGGTCGAACTTGGCCACACCGGATTCGACGTCGACGACCTCCGCCGTCAGTCCCGGCAACTCCACCCGGGGTGTCGCCGTGTTCAGGAACTCCAACATGACCTGGAAGAGCGGCGAGTACGCGGTCGAGCGGCCGGGCCCGAGCGCCTCGACCACGCTCTCGAAGGGGACCTCGGCATGATCGAAGGCCTCGAGGTCCGTCTCGCGTGCGCGGGAAAGCACTTGGGCGAACGACGCTTCGAGCTCCACGTCGGTCCGCAACACCAGCGTGTTGACAAACATCCCCACCAAGTCGTCCAGCGCCTCTTCGCCCCGGCCCCCGACCGGCGTTCCGAGTGCGATGTCTGCGGACCCGCTCAACCGCGCCGCGAGCACCGCCAGCGCTGCGTGCATCACCATGAACATCGTGGCGTCGTGTCGCCGCGCCAGCAGGATCAGGTCCCGATGCAACCGCGCAGGCAGCGCGAAACGAACGCGCTCACCCCGCAGTGATCTCTCCGCGGGCCTCGGTCGATCCAGTGGCAGCGCGATGGCGTCGGGGAGACCGGAGAGCGTCGTCTTCCAGTACGCCAACTGCTCCGACATCATGCTGTCGGGATCGTCGTCACCGCCGAGAACCGCCCGCTGCCACAGTCCGTAGTCGGCGTACTGCAGTGGGAGCGGGGGCCAGTCCGGCGTCTGCGTCGCCGCCCGCGCGGCGTAGGCGACCGCCAGGTCACGGGCCAGCGGTGCGAGCGACGCTCCGTCCGCGGAGATGTGGTGAACGACCAGCATGAGGACGTGCTCGTCTGGCCCGGTCCGCAGCAGTGCGCCACGCACGGGTGCCTCCGCGCTCACGTCGAAGCCTCGGGACGCCAGCTCGGCGATCTCCGCCCGCAATGCCTCCTCGTCTCCGAGGAGCCTGGGCGCCAGGTCCGGAACCACCGGCGCCGAAGGCACTGTCACCTGATGCGGACCGTCCTCCGACGCCGGATACACGGTGCGAAGCGACTCGTGCCGTTCGATCACGTCCCCCACCGCCACCCGGAGCGCCTCGACATCGAGCGTCCCGGACAGGCGCAGCGCCATCGGAATGTTGTATGCCGGCGACGAGATGTCGAACTGGTTGAGGAACCACACACGCTGCTGCGCAAGCGAAAGCGGAATCCGGTCGGGGCGTTGCTGCGCCACCAGGTTCGGGCGGTCGTGGCGCCTCACGTCAGTACGACCGACCCATCCGGCCAGCGCCTCCACGGTCGGCGCCTCGAACAGGGTCCGCACACCGAGATCGACGCCGAGCGCGGCATTGAGACGCGCGATGACACGGGTCGCGACCAGAGAGTTACCTCCGAGGTCGAAGAAGCTGTCGCCCCGGCCGATCCGCTCCACTCCGAGGACGTCGGCGAAGACCCGCGCCACGGCCTGCTCCACCGGACCGGCAGGTGCGCGGAACTCGGCCGCCGCCGAGAGGAACTCCGGCACCGGCAACGCCTCGCGGTCGACCTTCCCCGCGGGCGTCATCGGCATCTCGTCCAGCACCACGATCGCCGACGGAACCAGGTGCGGCGGCAACTGCCCCGAGACGTGGTCCGTCAACTCGGCGGACGCGACCGCCTGCCCGGTCGCCGGCAGCACGTACGACACCAGCACCGTGTCGCCGGACGGCGCCGTTCGCGGCACCGTCAGTGCGGTCCGGACGCCGGGGTTGGTGCGGAGGGCCGTGTCGATCTCGCCGGGTTCGATCCGGAATCCGCGCACCTTCACCTGGAAGTCGCTGCGGCCCAGGTACTCCAGTGAGCGGTCGGTTCGCCACCGCACCACGTCACCGGTTCGGTACATCCGGTCGCCCGGTCCGCCGAAGGGGTCGGCCACGAACCGCTCGCCAGTCAACGCCGGTTTGCCGTGATACCCGCGGGCCAGGGCGGGGCCCGCGAGATAGAGCTCGCCTGCGACGCCGACCGGTACCGGCCTCAGGCGTGCGTCCAGGACGACCTCGTGGAATCCCCGGAGTGGACCTCCCAACGTGACGGCTCCGGTCGGCGACATCGGTTCGCTGATGTTCGACGCGACGGTCGCCTCGGTCGGCCCGTACGCGTTGTACAACCGGCGGCCCCCTCCTCGGGTACTCGGGAGACTTGGTACAGCCCACCGCTTCACCAGATCCGGCGGGCAGGCCTCGCCGCCGAGAACCACGTCCTGAAAGTCGGTGAGGCCGTCCGGGTCGACGGTTCCGAGCGCCGCGGTCGTGATGAATCCGTGGGTCACCCGCTCCGAGCGCAGGAGCCGGGACAACTCCTCGCCGCCGTAGATCGTCGGCGCAGCGATCACCATCGTCGCGCCGGCGCCGAACGTCTGCAGATACTCCAGGACGGACGCGTCGAAGCTCGGCGTCGAGAAGTGCAGAACCCGTGACGCCGATGTCGCCCCGAACCGTGAACGCTGCTCGGCGGCAAGGCTTTCGAGGCCGCAGTGGGTGACCGACACGCCCTTGGGCAGGCCGGTGGAGCCGGAGGTGTAGATCACGTATACCGGATTCTCCATGCGGAGGGCCCGGGGCCGCTCGCCGTCGGTGACGGCGGACGCCGGCGCGGTCTCGCACCGGGTCCGGACTTCGTCGTCGTCGAGCACCAGCCACGGTGTCGTGTCCGGCAGCAGGGCGCGCTCGGCGGCGACCGTGACCCCCACGACGGCGCCGGAGTCGTCGAGCATGTGCTCGACTCGCCCGGACGGATACCTCGGATCCACCGGCACGAACGCGGCACCCGACTTGGCCACCGCCAGCATGGACAGGACCGACTCGATGGAGCGGGTCATGCCCAGCGCCACACAGTCTTCCGGACCGATACCGCGTTCGAGGAGCACCCGCGCCAGCTGGTTCGAGCGCTCGTCCAGTTCTCGATACGTCATCTCGACACCGCGACTCGAGAGGGCGACACCCGCCGGATGTGCTCGTGCCGCGGCGGCGAAGAGTTCGGGCAGCGTGCGTTCCGGGCTGCCCGACGGACCACGAACCGGAACGAGGGTGGCGCGTTCGCTGCCGGAGAGGATGTCGATGTCGCCGACGTCGATCCCCGGGTCGATCGTCACCGCCTCCAGGATCTGACGTAGCCGCATCCCGAGCCGGGTCACCGTTGCCGGGTCGAACAGGTCGACGGCGAACCCGAGCGTTGCGGTGATGCCGGACGGGCTGCCGTCGGCGGTGAAGTGCTCGGCCGCGGCCACCCGCAGGTCGAACCTGCCGAGCCCGGTCGCCGCCCCGTCGCGGCACTCGAACAGCACCTGGACGAGCGGCGAGAACGCTGGGGAATCACCGATCCCGAGTATCCGCGGCAGCTGATCGAAGGGAACATCGCAGTGCTCGAACGCCTCCTGCTCGATCTCCTGAACCCGACCGAGGAGGTCGGTGAAGGACACGTCCGGATCGACGCGACTGCGCAGCACCACGATGTCCTGGCGCTCGCCCACCGCGGCCGGCGTTCCGACCGCTACGTCGGAGACGCTCCCGAGGCGGCTCAGCAGAACCGCCAACGCAGCGTGCAGAACCGCGAAAATGGTGGTGTCGTGTTCGCGTGCCAGCGCGGCGATTCGGCGATGGAGGCCCGCGTCGATCGGGAGTTCGACGCGGTCCGCCTGCAGTGACTGTGCGGCGGGTCGGGCCCGGTCGGTCGGCAAGGTCAGCAGTTCGGGCAGGCCCGAGAGCCGTGCCTGCCAGTACTCGCGGTTCTGCGCTTCGAGCCGTAGCCGCTCGCCTTCGCGGTAGCTCGCCCCGTGGATGGTTTCGAGTGGCGCCTGCGGGTCTGCCGCGAGGAACTCTTCCAGCAGTTCGACGAACTGCCGGTGGTGCCGGTGTAGCGCCGAACCACGGTACCGGCCGGGATTGGCCCGGAAGTCGACGAGGACCTCGGCCGGCGCACCGCTCGGGTACACGTTGACCAGCAGGTCGTCCACCGGACCGGACGTGACGATGTGGTACTCGCCGACCAGCGGGCCCAGCTGAACTTCCTGGCGGAAGAGCATGACGTTGACCATGGGCCCGTCGAGCCGGCCGCCGTCGTTCGTGCTCAGGTCGCGGCGGATGTCGTCGAGACTGCACCGCTGATGCCGCAATGCGCCCGTCAGCTCGCGCCGGACCCGCGCCACGAGGTCCGCGACCGCGCCTCCTTCGTCGACCGAGATCGGCAGCGGCGCAACGCTGACCATCATGCCGCCGGAGTTGCGCAGCAAGGCGGTTGTCCGGCCGGACAGCGGAACCTGCACGAGAACATCGGGTTTCGCCGTCAGACGGGAGAGGTAGCAGGCGAAGGCGGCGATGATCGTGACCGCGGCATCCGGGGTTGCCTGCTTGCCGGAATCGAGGAGCAGTCCGGCGGCCGACCCGGACAGCACGGCGCTCTCGAGGTCACTTCTGGCGGGTGCCGGCGCCCGCTCGTCGGCCAGGCTCGATCCCTCGACTGCCTGCACTCGCTCCGCCCAGTAGGCCCGATCCCCCGTGAATCGGCCGGAGTTCCGGTAGCGCGCGTCGAGGTCGCAGAGCTCGTGCAGGGCGGCGGGCCGACTCGGATCGGGTTCGCGACCGGCCACCGAGGCCGAGTAACGGTGCGCGATCCGGTTGACCATCGTCATGGCGCCGTAGCCGTCGAGCGCGACATGGTGGATGCGGCTGTACCAGAGGTAGTGCGACTCTCCCACGCACAGGACGGAGGTCTCGACCAGTCGATCCGCGCCGAGGTCGAGCGGGATCTGGTAGCTCCGGTGCATCCATTCGTGGGCCGCGGCGACCGGGTCGTCCTCGCCACGAAGGTCGACGACGGGGAGCGGGATGTCGGTCGCGTGATCGACGTACTGCATGGGCTCGCCGTCCACCTCGACCACCCTGAGCAGCGGCGACTGGAACTCGCTGGCGACCGCGACGATCTCCCGCCGCAACAGGTCGACGTCCAGGTCGCCGCGCAACTCCACGTAGTGCGCTATCGAGATCGGCACCTCGGGTCGGAGTTGCTGCGCGAACCAGGTCGCACGCTGCGGCGCGGACAGCGGGAACCGCACGGCGTCCGACAGTTGCGAAGCCGGTTGCCGTCGGTCGTCCGGTTTCACGGCGGTTCCTCGCCGTACGGCGTATCCGGCCGGCGACAGTGCCGCCGTGTGCTGATCTGAACTCGTGAATGCGGGAGGCGGATGCGTCTGTCCGTCTCCCTGATCATTTCTTCGGCAGATCCTGGGCGCACAAGACTTTTATGGTCGCACGGTGGCGCGGACGGCGTCGAGATATCGCCGATGCCCGGCCCCGTCCCGACCCCGCTACCGCGTCGGCGTGACGGCGAGCGGGGTTGACAGCGTGGGGTGTAGAACACGCCGGTACGCAGGTGGTCGATCTGCGCCTGGAGCCCAGCCTCGATTTCCGTGAGCGTCAGGGTGAGGTCACGGGTGTTCTGCGATCGCAGCTCGTGATGGGCGATGTCGGCGTGCAGGGCATCGATGTTGTGATCTGCGGCGGCCATACGGCGCACAACCTCCAGGTTGGCAAGCACCGACTCGAGCGACCGAAGGCTCTCCTGATATCCGTACAACAGCGCAATCCGGCGGAGCAGAGCACGCTCGGCTGTGTCGACAAGATCGGCCCGCTCGTTCCACGCCTGCTGCGCCGCGACCGCATGCTCGCTGCCGTCGATCGTAGGGCGAACATCCAACACCGCCCGCGCCACCCGCAGTCGCGTGGCGGCCGCCCTGATCTGGCGCATCTCCTCATCCAGGTCGAGCCGCACCCGGTGGTCGGTGAGTGCGTCGCTGTGCCATGCCGGACTGGACCGAACGAGAGCAGTCACCTCTTCGGCCACCGCCACGATGTGTTCCTCACGGCCGGGGAGAGCCCGGCGAGCGGTGGCCTTCTCAATTGCAGAGCGGTCGGACGGAGCAAGGTTCAGCGAGCTCGTCTGGCTCCAGACGGTTCCGACGGTCCACTGGATCGCGTTCCCAACCACCAGCGCGACGAAGACTGCGAGCAAGACGTTCGCCCACGGTGCGGATGCCACAGCAGCGACAACGACCATGATCACGACCCCGACGATGCTCGCGAGAGGGCCCTTCTCACCGTTCTTGACGGCCGTCCGCGCCCATCCCGGCGTTGTGTTCTCGGCCGGACCCAGATTTGCGTCGGGGATCCCGGCCGCGCGCCGGCGTCGGACCTTGGCCGCCAGTCGCCGCGACAGCGCCGCATCGTCGATGTACAGCTTCGCGCGCCGCTTTGCCTGTACCCGAGACTCGAACCGCATGGTCACGTTGTCGTCCCAGACGTCGAGTTCCGATCTGGTCTCGTCCCCAGCGGGTTCGGCGGCCACGTCGGCGGTCGGTTCCGACTCCGACGCGCTCTCCGTCGAACCGCGCCACGGCAGGCGAATGAACTTCTTCATGCCGCCATCATCGGCGCGATGATCTCCATCTGCTCGAGCACCAGCTTGATCGCGGCGGGCTGCTTGTCCGGCGGGTAGCCGTGTTTGGTGAGCAGCCTTTTGATCTGCGAGCGCAGCTTGGCCTTGACGTCCTCACGAACGGTCCAGTCGGTCTTGACGTCGCGGCGCATCACCGCAACCAGATCCCGGGCGATGTCCGCGAGCTTGCCCTCCCCCTGCTCCTGCACCGCGGACTCGTTCTGCGCGACGGCGTCGTAGAACGCCAACTGGTTCTCGTCCAGCGGCGGGCTGAAACGATTGCCGCGTTCCGCCTCCTGCGCGACCTCCTTGGCCACCTCGACCAGCGCCGCGATCACCTCGGCGGAGGTGAGCTGGCTGTTGGTGTACTTGACCATCAGGTCCTGCAGCTTCTTCGAGAAGGCCCGCTGGCGGATCACGTTGTGCTTGGCAGCCTTGCGTGACTCCTCGTTGATCAGCTTGCGCAGCGCCTCGATCGCGAGGTTGGGGTTCTTCGCCTGCCTGGTCTTGTCGATGAAGTCGACATTGATGTCGCTGAGTGCGGGCTTCGGCATGCCGGCCGCCGCGTAGATGTCGAGCACCTCGTCCGACTCGACGGATGCCGCCATCAAGTGGCGCAGCAGCCGCTCGACGTCCTCGGGCACCGCCTGCCCGCGTGCGAGCCGGTCCTCGGCGTCGAACTTGGCCATGTAGACGCGGACCTCCTCGAAGAACCGCGCGGTGGGTGCGAGCTCGCGCAGTTCGTCCCGGCTGCCGCAGATCGCCCACAGCCGCGACAGCTGGGAGGACAACTTCCGGTAGCGCACGGCCAGGCTGTCCTGCCCCGCCGGCACCTGGTTCTCCGGGTTGCGCGGGTCACGCAGGTGGTTGACGGTGGCGTAGGCGGCGTCGAGGTAGGCGCGCGGTCCGGGCACGTGCAACTTCGCGCGCCAGTCGAACCCGTGCAGCATGTTCTCGATCTTGGTGATCAGGTCCTTCGCGGTGTCGATCGCGAACTCGATGTCGCGGCCCAGCGGCTTGGACTGCTTGTCGGAGTCGGTGTACTCGGCGAGCGCTGCGGCCAGGTGGTCGGCGATCGGCGCGTACGCGACAAGGAGTCCGTCCTGCTTGCCGCGGAAGGTGCGGTTGACGCGGGCCAGCGCCTGCATCAGCAGCGCACCCTTGAGCGGGCGGTCCAGGTACATGGTGTGCAGCGGCGGGGAATCGAATCCCGTCAGCATCATGTCCTTGACGATCACGATCTCGAGTTCGTCGTCGACGTCCTTGAGCCGCTTCTTGACGGTGGCGTTCTGGGAGTCGCGGCGCACGTGCGCGCTGACGGGCAGCTGGTCCGACGCGGTACCGGAGTAGACGACCTTGATCCGTCCGGCCGAGAGGTCGTCGGAGTGCCAGTCCGGTCGGAGCTTGACGATCTCGGTGTACAGGTTCGCGCAGATCTCCCGGGTCCCGCCGACGATCATCGCCTTCCCCGACGCCGTGGGGTTCTCGTCCGACCCGATGAAGGCGCTCATCGCCTCGCGCCGGGCCTCCCAGTGGTCGACGATGTCCTGCGCCAGCTTCTCGAGCCGTGCGGGCGCACCGTAGACCGCGTTCACCACCGCGACGGTCTTCTCGATCCGGTCGCGTTCGGTGTCGTCCAGGCCGGCGGTGGCCTCGTCGGCGGACGCGTCGAGGTCGGCCTCCGTCACCCCGTCCGCGAAGGCGACCTTGACCAGGCGACTTTCGAAGTACACCGGGACAGTCGCCCCGTCCGCCACTGCGCGGGTCAGGTCGTAGATGTCGATGTAGTCGCCGAACACGTCACGGGTGTTGCGGTCCTCGAACGAGATCGGAGTGCCGGTGAACGCAATCAGCGCGGCGTGGGGCAGCGCGTCGCGAAGGTGTCGGGCGTAGCCGTCGAGGTTGTCGTAGTGGCTGCGGTGCGCCTCGTCGACCACGACGATGATGTTGCGTCGCGCCGAGAGCATCGGGTGGCTGGCGCCGGAGTCCTTCTCCTCCTTGGTCTTGCCGAATTTCTGCAGAGTGGTGAAGTAGATGCCGCCGGTGGTCCGCCCGGACAGTTCCTGGCGCAACTCCTCGCGCCTGCGCACCTGCTGGGGCTGCTCGGGTAGCAACTGTGAACGCAGGAAGGTCTCGTAGAGCTGGCCGTCGAGTTCGGTGCGGTCGGTGATGACAACGATGGTGGGGTTGGCCAGTTTGGGGTGCCGGATCACCTGGTTGGCGTAGAGCTCCATCTCCATCGACTTGCCCGAGCCCTGGGTGTGCCACACGACGCCGGCCTTGCCGTTGCTCTCGACCGCATGCACGGTGGACGCGACCGCCTTGTTGACCGCGAAGTACTGGTGCGGCTTGGCAATTCGCTTGAGCAGCCCGTCCTCACCCTTGTCGAACGCGGTGAAGTTCCGCAGGAGCTGCAGGAAGCGTTCCTGGTTGCAGAGGCCGTTCAGGGCGATGTCGAGCGCGGTTGCGGCGTCGGCGTTGTCCATGGGGACGGGCACGCCGTCGTCGTCGACGTTCCAGGGCGAGAAGTGGTGCAGCGCGGTGAACGGCGTCCCGTACCGGGCCGTGACGCCGTCGGAGACTAGGCTGAACACGGAGAACCGGAAGGCCAGCGGGAATTCCTTGACGTAGGTACGCAGCTGGGCATGCGCCTGGACCAGGTCGGCTTGTTCGCTGCCTGCCCGCTTGAGCTCGATGATGCTGACGGGCATGCCGTTGAGGTAGAGCACGATGTCGAACCGGCGCGTGAAGTCGCCGCGGACGACGGTGACCTGGTTGACCGCCAGCCAGTCGTTGTCGTCGGGCGCCGTGGAGAGCAGCCGGATGGTGGGCGTGACCTCTGCGCCGGTGTCGTCGACGTAGCTGACCTTGCGAAGCCCCTCGGTGAGGTATCCGTGCACCGTCTGGTTCTCGGCGATCGCATCGTGAGATCCCGCGGTCGCGATGTGCGCGACGGCCTGGTCGACGACATGCGGCGGCAGCGCAGGGTTGAACGTGGCGATCGCCGACCGCAGCCGGGGCACGATCAGCAGTTCCTCCCACGAGGCTCGCTCCCCGGTGCCGGGCGCGATCGATGCGCCGGTACGCGGCTGCCAGGCCAGCTCGCCGAGCTGGTCGAGCGCGAGCTGTTCCCAGTCGTCCTCGGAGAGACCGTGCTGTTCGGCCGTGACCACACCCTCGTTCATGGTGATCAACTTAGATTGCCGCCACAATGGCGGTCCCGTTCGTCATGCCCGACACGGTATCGGGACCCGCTGCGGCGCACCGAGATATCTACTCAAGTCACTCGATAACCCCAGTTATCAATCATCCACTATGAAATCCGCCTGCCGTCGCCAATCCTGTGGACATGCAGTTCAACGAACCCCGAAGCAGTGCGACCGCGGCGCCGGCGATGCGCCCACCCGTGTCGGCGCCGACCGGGCTCGCGTTCTCGCTGGGCGACCGAACACCCCCACCGCCGACTTCCCTGGATCAGAGAGGCACACCATGACGTATCCGCAGGAACCCGTGAACCCCCAGCAGGGTTGGGGAATGCCGCCGACCGCGCCGGCACCCGAGCCGCCCAAGAAGAAGTCGAAGAGGTGGCCCTGGGTGGTGGGCGCCATCGTCGCCGTCTTCGTGATCGCCGGCATCAGCGACGGCGACAAGGAGACCAAGACCGGGTCCGACTCCGCGGTAGCCGCCGAGGCTCCTGCCGCCGGCGCCGCTGCCGTCGGGGGTGCCGCAGCAGCCGAGGCACCGGCAGCCGAGGCGCCCAAGCCCGACAGCGCTCCGGGGCTGAATGCACCGGTGCGGGACGGCAAGTTCGAGTTCACCGTCACCGAAGTCGAGACAGGGCTTTCCTCGCTGGGCGACAACATGTTCCTCACCAAGGAGGCGCAGGGGCAGTTCGTGGTGGTGACGATGACCGTGCAGAACACCGCGAAGGAACCGAAGGGCCTGAGCCCTGACAACCAGGAGATGTACGACACGCAGGGCCGAAAGTTCACCGCCGACACCTCAGCCGGACTGAACCTCGACTCGGACGTCTCGTTCTACGACGAGATCAACCCGGGCAACGCGGTGACCATGAAGGTCGTCTACGACATGCCTGCCGGCGCGGTGCCCGCGTACATGAAGCTGCACGACTCGATGTTCTCCGGCGGCGCGCGAGTGAACCTGCAGTAGCGGGCCTCGATGCGGCGCGCCCACACAGGGGGTGGGGGGGGCTTCCCGGCAAGTCCGAGTTCCCGGCAGCATGGTCCGAGGACACGGCGTTGGCGCGGGTCGAAGCCACGGTGCATGAGCCCTTGCTGCGAACGCAGATCGGACACACCGTATTCGACGAGCGCGAGTTCGACGGGGTGCTGGTGTGCACGGTGTGGCGGCGGCCGATGGACGGCAACTCGCGGATGGTGACGGCCTTCCCGGTCTGCGGCGAGGGCGTGGTCTTCAACGTCTACCCTTCGGGCTATCCGGCCGACCTGGTGACGTCGGTGGCGCAGGCGATGCCGGAGCTACTCGAGGGTGGAAGCTCTGACGATGTGCGTCTGGTGGCAAACGCGGCGGCAGTCGGCGAGCCGTACGAAGCCGTGCAGTCCGGGATGTGGGTGGCACTGAGGGATGGCATCGCACTGCCCGAGCACTACATGATGGCGATCGGCACCATGATCCACACCGGATTCTTCGCGGCGGCGGACGAGGAGGAACTGGTCGGGGTGTTCAATGCGCTGGCCCGGCGGGACCATCCCGACACGACCGCCTGGGGTCAGCTGTAGTCCGGGCAGCACCCTGGGACCCATATCTCGATGATCGAGTTACTCGACAGTCGATCTACTCGACCACGTGTCCGCGACACTTGAGGACGCAAATCGGCGTTTATGTGCCCGACATGTAGCACTCTGGCTCATGAGGACGATGCATGTAGTGACGTGACACACCGCTCGGGGGCAGGGAGGCGTGTGTGTCCTGATGTCGACACAGGGAGCGGGCATGACATTTCGCAGGTTCTTCGCACGACATCGCATCGCCTCGGGAATGATCGCGCCCGCGATCGTGGGGGTCGCGGCGGTGATCACGCTGCCGTTGGCCCTGTCCTCGGGGCCAACCACCATGGACACCGAACTGACGGCGTCGACCACCGAGTGCCACGACATGGTGACCATCTCGGTGGCCGGCCGAGGTGACACGCCCGTCGACGGTACGAAGATGCTGGTCGGTCCCGACGACGAGCGACTCCCGGCGATGTTGTCGAGCGACTACAGCAGCCGCTGGGTCGACCCGGTGGTGAACGCGCCGAAGGGTGCGGTCGACAAGGACTCCTACGCCGCGGTCTACATCGCCTACCCCGCAAACATGGACAGCTACGAGGACGCGGTCACGGCGGGTGTGGCGAACACCGAAACGGTGATGCGAAAGATCCAGCAGTCGTGCCCGGACACCAAGTTCGCGGTGGTGGGGTACAGCGAGGGCGCCGACGTCGCGCGTCGTGTCGCAATGGACGTCGGACACCAAGTGGCCGAGGCCGACGGCGGCTACTCGATCGCCAATCCCGCGAACGTCGTCGGTGTCGTCATCCTCGCCGACGCGGGCCGCGCGGCCGACCAGGGACCCTTCCCCGGCTCCAAGAACCCGTTCACCAACCCAGACGGGTTCGACACGAAGTACCAGACCGGCGGTGCCGCGACACCGGGACAGGGAGCGCTGCCGGACACCGGCGGTGACGACTTCGGCGCGCTGGCCGGCAAGGTCGCGTCGTTCTGCTCCGACGGCGACCTCACCTGCTCTGCGCCGCAGAACATCTCGCTGCTGCAGTTGGTCGTCAACGTGGGTCGGCAGTTGAACGTCGACGGACTCGAGCGTCAGGGGCTCACCCCGGCGACCGGGCAGGACGTCGCCGTCGTCCTCGGCCAGATCGCGATGAATGCGTTCGCCGAGATCGGATCTCAGCCCGACTGGATGCAGAGCGACGAGACGTTCCTCGACGTGCTGCTGAAGGTGTCGGCCCCGACCTACAAGCCGGGCGAGACGCCCGCGACAAAGACGCCGGTGAAGGATGTCGCGATCGCCACGGACGAGATGTCGCCGCTCGCCTACCTGCCGCAGAAGGTGCTCAACGAGATTCTCGGGCTGATCGTGACGAACCAGAACACCATCCCGGTGGTCATGAGCGACCCGTACAACCTCACCCTCGGACCGGACGCCAAGGGCCATCACTTCGACTACTGGCGCGATGCCAATGCCGCGAACGGCAAGCCGCTGACGTCTGCCGAGTACGCCGCCGCGTGGCTGACCGAGCTCGCGAAGCAGGCACAGAATGGGCAGCCGGTCGTAACCACGACCAAGCCCGACGCCGATGCGTTGGCCTCGGTGGAGCAGCTGTCGTCGGAGGGCTCGGTGGGCTCGTCCGCTGCCGTGGCGACGACGACGAGTGCGGCTCCCTCGGCGACAGCGACGGTCAAGCAGGAGTCGACCACCAAGTCTTCGGCGGGCGGACCGACGAGCGGCACCGTTGCGGCGGTCCCGTCGGCATCTGCACCTGTGTCGGAGTCTGCGGCCGCGACCCCCGAAGCCGCGAGTGTGGCGCCGACGACTGACGCAGCCGCGACCGAGTCCGTGGTTCCGGAGGCATCGGTGGAGTCGTCCGGGGTGGAAGCGACGAAGGTTTCGTCGCCTGTGGATTCGTCTCCTGTGGAATCGTCCCCGAGCATTCCGGCACCCACCACGACCGCGAGTGCACTGACCAAGGTTCCGAGCTCCAAGTGACAACGCGTTTGGTTGGCTGATCGCGCAGTGCTGTTGGTGTCACTGCACTGTTGGTGTCACTGCACTGTTGGTGTCACTGCACTGTTGGTGTCACCGCGCTGTGAACGTCAGAACGGCGGCGGCTCGTCCGGCCGTGGGGGCGGTGGGCTCAGCGGCGGGAACATGGCCGGGTCGACGTTGACCGGTTCACCGATCCTGGCGGCTCCGACGTAGTCGCCGCCGGCAGAGCGGATCTCGTGGATCATGCGGTCGAGTTCCGGGTCGGGCGTTCTCCAGCCGGGGGCGTTGAGGTCGAGAAGGAATTCCAGGTCGCTCAGAACCGGCGAGCACATCTCCGCGAACATCCGGTCCAGCGTCGCCTGGTCGGTGAGGACACTCGGATCGATTCCGCGCGCGGTGAGGTCTGCCTCGGTACGGGCGCGCCCGGTCGGTCGTACGGGGGCGGCGTCGGGAGTGCTGTCGGTGCAGTCCGGAGCTCCATCGGAACTACACACGCTCTCGGTGGCGGAGTCCGGGTCTCGCATGTCCGGCGGGTGTGAGGCGCCATGCTCGTCGGGGAGTCCGCGTTCACTCGCGACGGTGTGGTTGTCCGGCACGCCGTTGCCATCCGGCGCGCCACTGCCATCCGGCGCGTCGTGATCATCCGAGACACCGCCTTGGTCCGAGAGGCCACGGTGATTCGAGAGGCCACGTCCGTCCCAGGCATCCGAATCGCAGAATGGTCCCCCGGGAACCGTGACCACCTTTTCGCCGTTCGGGTCGGTCCATTCGAGGCGTCCGCCACCTATCTGCCGAACCTTCCAGTACCCCTGCGTCTTGAGGCGGTGATGGCGGCGGCACAGGCACGCCAGGTTCAGTTCGGTGGTCGGTCCGCCGAGTTCGGGATGATCGCGGTCGAACGGGACCGTGTGGTCGAGGTCGCAGTTCTCTGCCCGCTCTGTGCAATTCGGGAATCTGCAGGTTCCGTCCCGTGTCCGGACAATCCGCGCCAGGCGTACCGACGGCCGGTAGGTCAGTTCCTCCCTGCGAGCCCTGGTGCGATTGCGGATCACCGACGACGCGATGCCACCCTTGTCGAGGGCCTTGCCGATGCCGAGGATCGGTCCGGGGACCGAGGTGTCGACGCGATGGCCGTTCACCCACTCCGCGGAATCGTCTCGGGCGCCTACGTCACTTTTCAGCTCGGGGCCGTCAATCGTGTAGCCGGACTGGAGGAGCGCGTCGATCAGGCTGTCGATCAGGCGTTCCCGATCGGCCTCGGTGAGAGTGAGGACCTGCCGCCAGGTGGCGTTGGCGGACAGTTCGCGGGCGTGCTCGGCATCGATGGAGCCGTGGCCGTGCAGGTAACCGGGAAGGTCGTCGAGTCCGAGCAGGGTCGAGGCATTGACACCGACGAGGACCGTGGTGTGCGACTCGGCGTCGCCGGTTGGCGAATGTTGTTCGTTCTCAAAGCCGTCCGCGGCCGAATCGTCTGAATCGACGCCACCTACAGCGGGGTCCTTGGCCTCGGGGTCTGCGGTAGCCACGCCGCCGACACGGTCGGGCGCACTCGTGCTGTCGCCGTCGCCATGGTTTCCCGTGGAACCTGCCTCGCCGTCGGTCGGGACGAGCCGCTTCGGGCAGGCACCCCCCTGCCCGCACCGGCATTCCAGTCTGTGTCCGCCGTAGGCGAGTACCTCCAGCGCGTCGGCGCGGCGCTGCGGCAGCGTCCTCGGGTCGTTGCCGCACACCTGAAACGACATGGCCCGCAACCGCATCCCGAGTGCCTGTCCAGTTGCGGCCGACAGCTTCCCCGAGAGTTCGACCATGCCATCCTCATCGGCTGTCAGCCACACGCCGCGACCGTCCTGGGCGGACTCGCGGCGCTTGCGGGCACCGTTGGGGTCGTGCTTGTTGATCAGCCGGCGGGCCTTCGCCTTGAGCTTGTTCCGCGACTGCTCCGCGGCACCGACGAGGAGGAGACGTTCGATCAGGTCGAGCTTGTCGTCGGAGACGTTGACCAGTACGTCGTTGATGGCCTGCGCCTTGCCGAGGTCAATTGTTCCGGCGGCGAACGCCTTCGACGTCCGGTGCAGGCGAAGCCGAAGGCCGACCCCGAGGTCAATCATCCGGTTCGCCTCGTACTCGGTGATCCGCAGGGTCCCGGCGACCTCGATGTGCGTGTACTCCCCCTCGTGCGCCTCGTTGATTCCGCGCGAGGCATCCTCCGAGCAGCGAGTGAAGTACACGGTGGTGACGGCGTCGATCTCGCGGAACTGCTCGCGGGCGATCCGGGCGTGATGTCCGCGCAGGATGCCGGGCAGGTCGCAGTCGGCCAGATCGTCGAGCAGTGGCTCGACAGACGCGACCTCCCGCGATCCCGGAACCTCGAACATGCGTACTAGTTTACGCCGCAAATCTGGTCTGCACCAGCACTTATGCGAATTGAATCGAACATGTCTTCAGGCCAAGGTTTGCGCCACGATGCGGCGGTCAGGAGCAGTCGCCCGGCTCCCCCAGCTTGACCACCGACAGCACCGCTTCGCCCTCATCGAACGTCGAACTCGCGGCCGGAGACTGCTGCACGACCACCCAGTTCCGGTCGGAGATCTGCGCGCGGCCCTTGCCTGTCGCATCCTTGCTCCGCGAGTAGAACACGCCCGCGGCCTGAATCGTCTCCTGCGCGTCCTGCAGATTCATGCACGTCACGTCGGGCATGACCGCGGACGGTGCTGGGGCTGCCGCAGCCGCGACCGGGTGGGTGGTCGGCGGGCCCTTGATTGAGCCTTCTCGCTCGCTTGACGAGGCTCGCGAAGTCGAGTAGCGGAATACTCGCGACTTGTCGCGGCGCCGAACCCACAATTGGTCTGCAGAGGCACTCGGATTCCGTACGCAACCACGTCATTCCCGGCGTGACAGCAATCGAGGAGTTGGCCATGTCCCACATCGTCGGCACTGTTCAGACCGTCTCGCCGGCGCTCACGATCGGCCCCGCCGCCGGGCCGCCGACCAATCCCCCAGACATCTGGATGCTCAATTTCCAGCACAAGCCTGCGCCGTCCGGAACCAAGCTACTGATACTGCATTTCAGCAACGTGAGCTTGCCGACCAGCAACCGACTCGAGGTCGATCTCGGCTACGGCGGCGCCGACAGCATGGACGTGTTCACTGCGGCCGACAGCACCGACTTCTGGACTCGCCCGATCAACGTCGCGGCCTTCGCAGACGGCAAGGTACCGATTCGCTACATCCGTAGTGGCGGTGGCGCCACCGGCAGCGTGACACTCGACAAGTACGGTCGCGGCGAGCGACACACCGGTGACCAGGATCCCGCCGCGCTGTCGAATTGCGATCCTTTTCTGCTGGACGCCACCTACGTCGAGCCGAAATACGACCCATTCTGGTTCTGCGGGCCACCTCCGAACTGGGAGAACATCAGTTGCGTCACTCCTGCTGCCGATATCCGACTCGCAGTCGCGAAGAGCGTCGGCATGATCATCCATGTCGACACCACCGAGCACCAGAACCCGAGCTTCGAAGTCCTGTCGACGTGCTCGGTCACCCTGATCGGCCCTGACCTCGCCGTCACCGCGGGCCATTGCATGGAACATCCAGAGGAGGATGCTCGCAGCTCGTCCGTCATCTTCAACTACGAGGTCGATTGCGGCGGGGCGCGGCCGGCCGGTTACGCGGGCCGCTTCATCAAGGTCAAGAAGGTCGTCAAGCAACAACTCTCGACGGACTACAACATCGACTACTGCGTGTTCCAGCTCGCAGTGCCACCGGGTCTGCCGGCAATCCAGATGCGCCACGACCTTCCGGGCGTCAATGAGAGGGTCTTCGGCATCCATCACCCCAACGGGGCTGTGAAGAAGCTGTCCGTGCCGCATCCCGGCTACGCGCAGGTGGTCAGCAGCAGCGACGTCAGCGTGATGGTCCCGAAGAACTTCCACGTCTCGGGCGGCAGCTCGGGTTCGGGCCTGTTCGATGCGGCGGGCCGCATTACCGGTGTGCTTTCCCACGGCACCCCCTGCAGTAACGACCCCAACGAGTTCCTCAGGTACTACCCGACCGCAAGCATCCTTCAGCAGATTGCCGCGCCCACGGCAGCGCCGGTCATCACGCGCGACGTGATGATCGTGATTGACCGCTCCGGCAGTATGTCGCTTCCTGGTGCGAGCGGCCGCACCAAGATCGAGGAGGCGCGGGACGCCGCCTCGCTGTTCGTGCAGCTCGTGCAGCTCGGCACGGGCAATCGCCTTGGCCTCGTGTCGTTCAGCACCACGGCGAGCGTCGACTTCTCGGTCCACGACGCCTCCGCAGCCAACAAGCAGGTACTTGTCGGTGACAAGCCATACGCCGGCGGCAAGATCGGCGCATTGACGCCCGGCGGGTCGACATCGATCGGCGGCGGGCTCGAGTCGGCAGGAAATCAACTCCATACCGGAGGCACAAATCCACGCACCATCTTGCTGTTGACTGACGGATTGCAGAACACGCCGCCAATGATCGACAGCCCGGGCGTGCAGGGCGCAATCACCGGCGTCGACCTCAACACGATCGGGTACGGTACCGCCTCCAGCCTCGACGGCAACCTCCTGACCGCACTGGCTGCGGCTCACAACGGCAGCTACGTCCGCGCCGACACCAATCTTCAACTCGAGAAGTTCTTTGCCCAGGCATTTGGGAACATCTTCGAGTCCGGCCTGCTGACTGACCCAGAATTCGTCATCGCGGAGAATCAGTATTCCGCCCCGCCGCTGCCGTTCAACGTGTGCGAGGAAGAAACAATCACCATCGTGGTCGGATGGGACAACTTCGACACCACGCTGTTCGTCAACGTGACGACTCCAGGAGGGGCAACGTTCGGCGCCGGAGCGCCCGGCACCGCATCGGCCACCGGTCGCACCTGGACCTTCCTGCGAATCCCCCTGCCACACAGCGGCGAGCGCGACGGGCGGTGGAACGTCACGGTGTTCCGTCCTGGTGGGGGCGGCGAGTTCCCCAGACCGGTACCCGCGGCTCGCTACTTCGTCAACGTGGTCGCGAACGGTGGCGCGGTGCTCGATCGTGTTCCCGGACCCGCGGCCTACTACACAGGTGACTCGATCAATCCGTTGGTCTTCCTTCACTATGGCGGCGGCGGCTCGCCTGCCGATGCGACAGTCCGGCTAACCGTGACCCGGCCCGCGGTCAGTGCCGGCAATCTGTTGTCGGACAAGGGCCTTCAGCAGCCAATCAGCATCGGATCCGACACCGTGCCAGCACGCCAGGCCACTCTCCAGGCGATCGAGGCGCACACCGGCCAACCGTCGATCACCTACACCCAAGTCGACATCGATCTGCTCGGCGGCCCCGCCAATACCAACGGCGCATTCGAATCCCACGGCCTGTTCGGGAAGCCGCTCACCGATCTCCTCACGATGGAAGGCAACTACACATTCCACGCGGTCGCGACCTTCGGCACCGGTTGCGTCGCGACCCGCGAGCTTCAGTGGTCGGTGCATGTCGAGCCCAGCGTCGACCTCGAGCACACGACCGTGAGCACAACGACGACAGCCACGAATCCCGATGGCACGCAGACCGGCACCATCATCGTCACTCCGCGAGACCCGTACGGCAACAACGTCGGACCGGGCCGTGGCGACGGTGTGACGATCACAGGAGGACCTGGCACAACGGCTACCGGGACTCCGCAGGACAATGGCGACGGCACCTACACCGTGCCGGCCACCTGGGACCCGAGTGCTGGCGGCCCGGCAGTGGTCATCGGTCAACCGGGCCGTGCACCCGTCGTCGTCGGCAACCACCCCGTGCCAACTGTCGATCACTGCTGGAGGTGGAAGCTCCTCTGCCTCATCCTGGTTCTGATCGCGATCAGCCTGTTCCTATTGTGGGTTTTCACATGAAGAGCGCAAACCGCGACCGGGTAATGTCGGCGGGGTCGACCCCTTGAGATGGCGTCCGGTCCGCACGCACGTGCGGTGCGCTCCTCTCAGGAGCAGTCGCCCGGCTCCCCCAGCTTGACCACCGACAGCACCGCCTCGCCCTCACCGAAGGTCGAACCCGCGGCCGGAGACTGCTGCACGACCACCCAGTTCCGATCGGATATCTGCGCGCGACCCTGTCCTGTCGCATCCGCACTCCGCGAGTAGAGCACGCCCGCAGCCTGAATCGTGTCCTGCGCGTCCTGCAGGTTCATGCACACCACGTGCGGCATGAACGCCGGTGCTGCTGCGGCCGGCAACGTAGCGGGTGCATGCTCCGTCGGCGCTGCGACCGCGGCGACCGACGCAGGTGCTGAGGTGGCGGTCAAGTCGTCCTTGGACTCGTTGTCGAGTCCGTCGCCGATGTCACTGGCAATGCCGATCAGAACCAGTCCCGCGGCGGCGACCGCGGCGATGACGACGCCCCGGCGGACCTTGGGCGGCTGCGGAGCCTCCGGCGGCGGGGCGAACGCCGCCGGATCCCCGGCCATGTAGGCCTCGTGGCCGGCCTGCGCACGGGCGGCGAGCGCGGCGTTGTCGGCCCTGATGCGGGCGAGGTGGTTGCGAATCGGCTTGCCGATGGCGAGGTACCAGAGTCCGACAGCAAAGAGGAGTTGGACTAAGGATTCACTGAAGCGGCCGTTGACCAGTTCCACGATCACCAGCCAGGTGCAGACGGCGGCGAACATGCCGGCGACGACGCGGAGGTACGGTGCAATGAGATTCATGTGTCAGGCCTCGTCGTATTCGATGTCGGTCCAAATTCCGATGAGGGCGTTGACGACCTTCTCGCGAAGGTAACGACTCGAGTAGTCGACCTTGACGCCAACACTTTCGAGTGCGGACTCGAGATCCGCGAAGGTTCGATGCTGACCGGAGAGCTTGGAGTACAGGTAGTAGTAGGTGCGGGCCGGGCTTGCATCCTGGTCGGTGTAGGAATGGACAACGCGACCGGGCTCACCCACAAGAGATTTCGCCTGAATCCTGCCGGACTTGGTTCCGTTCACGACGATCACATGAGCGCCCTCGGCGTACTTCCAGTTAGGCTCGTAGTCCGGATCTGCGGTCTCGTCCCACCAAAACATCGTCACTGCGAACTGGTCCGTGTCGTCGCCATTGTCAGCGCACCCGTATTGCGCGGAGAGTTCCTCCAGTCGGTGTTCCGCCTCTTCGGACGCATCATCGGTCGTCGACACCGGCGCAACGTAGATGGATGTGGGCCGAGGCCACGGCGTCGCCGAACCGTCCTCGTCACCATCCGGTTCGCCGCTGGCTTCGTCTTCCTCCACATCTCCGTCGATACCATTTCGCTCAGCGCCGTACATCGCCTCGAGTTCCCTCAACCGTGCCTGCGAAAGTGCCGACCCAGCCATCGTTTTCCACTCGACGAGGGCATTCCTGGCCTCGTCGAGTGTGATGTCGCTGTCGGTAAGGACAACGGCTTCGAGGAGCCGACTACCCGATGCCGCGGACACATTTGCCGACCCAGCTGCGAGAAAGGACGGATACTCACCTGACGGACTGTCGGCGAGCACCATCTTCGCGTGCAGCCCGGCCAGCGAGTACACCTTGACCCCCGACTTCGTCCAGGCGAGCAGTACGCGCGGGTCTGTGGAACCCGCGCGTACACAACGCTCGCTCGCATCAACGATGATCGACGAACCGGCGGACAGGTGGAGTTGCTGTGCGGCGACAGACCCGATGTATGCAATCGCCGCGGTGATGGTCTTGGCATACGGCTTCAGGATGGGTGTGAGCTCATCCCACACGGCCTTTCCGGATACCAGCCGAGCCGAGCGATCATCCAAACCGAGTTCAGACATTGACGATTCCCCCACCCTTGAGTCGATTACCTACAGGACCTGCTCGACCTGCTTCTCCGCGTCGCGGACGCGAAGCTTGCCGGACATAAGCTGTGGGAGGAGAGTGTCGCGGATGTTTGCGAGCGACCGGGTTTCATCGCGCGCGCAACCAAGACTCGCTACAAGCGGACCCGCAGCTGCGCCCCACTTGTCGAGCGCAACCGGATCGACCGCCCTGACCTCGTACCCGGCAAGGTCGTTGGCCGACAGTCGCTGACGACCAGAGGTCCCCACCATGTGCCGAATCGCGAAGGTCCGAAAGCGCGGACTGACCGCGAGGAAATAGGAAAGCTCCTTAGGCACACCGTCCTTCGATCGCAGCACGATGTACTCGGTCGAACCGATCGCCACCTGCCCACTGTCCAGGAAGTCGACATACCCGGTCTTCCTGTTCTCCAGGCACGGCGTGATCCTCGCCATAAGTGTGTCGCCATTCGCGAAGCGAACCCCTCCCTTCGCCGGGCGGCGGTCCCACTCCGCAATGGTCATTCCCGATGTCGGCAACTTCTGCATGTCGACGTAGATCGGTTCCAACTCGGTCACCCGATACGAGGGGTTCAAATCGAAGTAAAGATCCAGTGTTCGGGCATCCCGATCGTCGGCGTCCGAGTCCATTCCTAGTGCGGCGAACTGCGTTGCCAAATATTCCTCCGCGACCTCTTCCAACTTCCGGTTCGCGGTGATCTTTTCGTCAAGTGCGCCAAGGACCTCCGCTATGGCTCGCTGCTCAGCGATTGGAGGTACTGGCACTGCCAACCTTCGAAGGTCTGACCCACGGATGCCTGCGGCCGCCACCTGCTGAATGATAGCTTCGATTGATCGCCTACCAATCGACGATCGAAAGTAGTTGAAATAGAATCCGGGGCAAGAATTGCGTGAATCAAGCCTCACACGAATAATGTGACTCTCCCAGGTCCGCTCTGAAGCACCTGGGCCCACGATCACACACCTTCCTGCACCCTCATACGTGAGCGACTGTCGGGCAAACAGGAGGTCTCCAACCTCAAGAAGATATCCGTCTCTTTCGCTGTCGCTTAGCGGCGCAAGTTCACAATCCTGGTCCCGAATCTCATCAAAGGCGAAGATCTCCTTCATATTCACCATCGGCACACCGGTCCCACGCATCCGTGACGGATAACTGACACCATTCCGCAACGGCGACGTAAAGAGCTCTTCAAATCTCTGTGTTGCCCACACCATCACAGCACCCTCCCCAACTGCTCCCGAACCACACCCTGCAACCGCGCCGACTCGTCAAACTGCCGGTACAACTCCCCCGTCAGCCGCGCGATCTTCTCCTCGATCGGTTCCCCGTCGTCCTCGATCGGCGCCGCACCCACGTACCGACCCGGCGTCAGTGCGTAGTCGGCCTCCTTGATCTCCGCCAGCGTCGCCGAGTAGCAGAAGCCTGGCTCGTCGACATACTCAACGCCCGCAGCGCTTTCCATGCCCCTCCACGCGTGGAACGTGCCGGCAATCTTGGCGATGTCCTCGTCGCTCAGCGCCCGCTCGGCGCGATCGACCATGTACCCGAGGTTGCGGGCGTCGATGAACAGCACCTGCCCCTGCCGATCGGTCGAACCCTTCGGGCCCACCGACTTGTCCTTCGCGAAGAACCACACGCACACCGGGATACCGGTCGACCGGAACAGCTGGGTCGGCAGCGCGACCATGCACGAAACAAGATCAGCCTCCACCAGCTGCGCCCGAATATCGCCCTCGCCACCGGAATTCGACGACATCGAGCCGTTGGCCATCACCACGCCGGCGCTGCCGCGCTCGGCGAGCTTGGAGATGATGTGCTGGATCCAGGCGTAGTTCGCATTGCCGACCGGTGGCACGCCGTACTTCCAGCGCTTGTCGTCTTCCTTGCGCGTCCAGTCCTTGATGTTGAACGGCGGGTTGGCAAGGACATAGTCCGCCAACAGGTCCGGGTGCTTGTCCTGGGTGAACGTGTCCTCCCAGCGGTCACCGAGCTGTCCGGTGACGCCATGGATTGCGAGGTTCATCTTCGCCATCTGCCAGGTGCGCTGGTTCTGCTCCTGGCCGTACACCGACGCGTCGGTCGGGTTGCCGCCGTGCTGCTCGATGAACTTCTCGGTCTGCACGAACATGCCGCCCGAGCCGCAGCACGGGTCGTACACCCGGCCGCTGTACGGCTCGAGCACCTCCACCAGCACCCGCACCACGCCTGCGGGCGTGTAGAACTCGCCGCCCCGCTTGCCCTCGGCGCGGGCGAACTTCTCCAGGAAGTACTCGTACACCTCGCCGAGCAGGTCCCGCGCACGGGTCGAACCGTGACCGGTGAAGCGGGTGTCGCTGAACATGTTGATCAGCTCGGCCAGCCTGCGCTGATCGAGACTGTCATCGTTGAAATTCGCAAGGAGGACGCCACGCAGGCTCTCATTCGCCCCCATGAGTGTCGACATGGCGGAATTGATCAGTTCACCGGCATTCTGAGCCTCAATACCGTCCTGCTCCTGAATCCCCATTGCGTGTGTAGACAGAAACTGCCACCGCGCGGCAGCCGGCACCCAGAACACACCGCCTCCGCGATACTCGTCCTCGTCGTCGATCAGGTTCGCGATCTGTTCCTCGTTCATGTCCTCGGCCAGCAGCTCCGCCCGGATCTGCTCACGCCGCTCGTCGAACGCGTCCGAGACGTACTTGAGGAACACCAGGCCGAGGATCACGTCCTTGTACTGCGAGGCGTCCATGGACCCGCGCAGCTTGTCCGCGGCCTTCCACAGCGTGTCCTTGAGTTCCTTCATCGTCGTCGGCGCGGTCACCGCGACCTTCTTCTTCGGTGGCATGGTCAGCCCTTCCCTTTGTCAGTCTCGGTTCCCTCGGCGACGGTCAGCGCTCCGTGCGCGACCCCGTCCACCAGGGCATCTGTCAGTCGATCGATGTCGGTCAGCAGCCGTGCTGCGGCGCTGCGCCTTTGCCTCAGCTCGGCCAGCGCGGCCGCGACGCCCGCGGCCAGGTCCGGTGGCACCCGTGGGATCTCCCACGTCCGCCAGCCGTCGCCCGACCTGATCGCGCCGGCGGTCCGCTTCCCCAGTCCGCGGGCCGACAGGTGCCGGGCGATCAGGTCCGGTATCAGACCCGACGTAACGGGATCGGCGATCCGCATGACACGGGCGGGCGCGAGCACCACGGACGACCCCTCGACGTCGACCGTGACGCCGAACGCGGGGCTGGTGCAGAAGACGATGTCACCGGGCTCGGTGTACCGGCCGCTCGGGTACTTCGCGACGAAGTCCAACCGGTCGATGCCGCGCTCACCCAGCGCCCGGCCGCCGAGCACCTCGTCGCAGCCGATGACCCGGATGCCGCCGTCGACCGCGATATCCGTATCGTCGATCCGGTTGCCGGGCAACACCTTCAGCTCGCGCGCCTGCGCCAGTTCGCCCGCGGTCGGCAGCATCCGGCCGCCGGACTCGCGGTACTCCACGGGCAGCCGCAGGCCTGGGTCCACTGCCGCCGCCGCGTGGTTGACCGAGTCGATCAGTTCGATCACCCGGCCCGCGGCCTCTCCGCCGGACACCAGCCGTCGACGGACCGGGTGCCGGCGCGGCGGGGTGAGGCCGCCGCCGACGGCGAGCAGGACCGCGGTCTTGATCACCGCGCCGAAATGGAATGCGTGCGCCCTCAGCGACTCCCACGAACCCATCGCCGCGCACACGTCCGATATGACCCCTTCTATCGCGGCGTCGTCCAACTCCACCGCACCGAGGTCCGCAAGAACCGTCCACCGGTCCGCGGGCTTGATTGCGGGGTCCGCGCTGCCGAGCACCCACATCGCCATCGACAGGCCCGGACGGGTGACGACCAAGCCCTCGGGCAGCCGGACCACCGCGCGGACGCGGTCGCTGCGGAGCAACGCCGAACGGATCGACTCCGCGTCGCGGTCGGCCAGCTCGTCGACCAGAGCACTGGCCGGGCCGAGGACCACCGCGTGGTGGCCCGGACCCATCTGCAGCGCGATGTCGTCGATTCCCGCGAGGATCTGTGCATCCGAGAACCCCACCGAGCACGGCGACGGGTACTGGGTGAGAAACATAGCGGGCCCGTCGATCGAGAAGCCCTCGGCGAAGCCACCTTCCGGCGCCGCGCGGAGGCTCCACTGGTGCACCGCCAACCGCCGGCGGGCCAGCCGGGACGTCGCCGTGCCGTCGGCACCCGTCATTGCGACCGGCTCCGTGTACTCGGGCAGGGCTGCCCGCAGTGCCACCAGCAGGTCGCTGCCGTCCGCCGACGGATCCACGTAGACGGCCCGCTCGTCTGTTGTCAACGCCGCGCACACGCGCGCACCGAGTTCCAGCGCCCGCGCCGTTAGCGCGCTGTCCGAGAGGTCCCGGTGGCCGCGCCGGAACCGGTTCGCCATCATCGACTCGAAGGCCTGCGCCGGCGTGTACGCGGCGTCGGCCATCCGGTCCACGTACGACGCGAACACCTCGGTTTCGCCGGCCAGCGACGCCACCTCCGAATAGAGGAACTCGTCGTCCGGGTCCAACTCGTCGACCTCGTCCAGCAGGTTGTCGGCGTCGAGCTCCGAAAGCTGTACGCCGAGCAGAGACTTCGCGCAGAGCAGGGCCGTGATGCCGGCGAAGACCACGTCCGCGTCCAGCGGCGACCGGTGATCCAGTGCGGCATGCAGGGCCAGGTCTTCGGCCAACGACTCGCTGTTGCCGAGGCCACGTGACCGAATCCAATCCACCACCTCGCCGGCATCGAACCGGTCGCCGCGACCGTCGGCCTGGACCGGGGCTGGGAAGGGCCGGTCATCGCCGCGGTACCGCTTGGCCCACATCGTCACGACCGGGCGCTGCACCTTCGCCAGCGCCGCAATCTCGGGCTTGGTCAACAGCAGGGTCGAGGCCACCTCGAGTTCGGTCACTCGTGTCACACCCCTCCCCTATCGTCTGTGCAATCGGCTGGTTCCAGTGCCGCGCATTGGCTGCCCAGAGAACCTATCGCAGGGGTCCGACGCGACTTGCGCCAATCTCGATATCCCCCGTTATCAAGCCACCATTGCATCAATGTCCGACCGGGGGCCGAGTCTGTTGAGGCACCGCGTCGACGAGGGGTCGATGTGGCGCCAACCAAGACAGACGGCATCCATCAGGAGGACAGGAAATGCGCAAGATCACCAGCATGGTCGGGGTTTCGCTCGCGGCGGCGGGGCTCGCCCTCGGGGCGTCGGGCATCGCGAACGCTGCAGCCACCAGCTTCGGCTCGGGCATCTGGATTGTCGGCGAAGACATCGCGTCCGGCGTCTACGAGACGGAGTCCGTCAGCCCCGACATGGAATGCCGCGTGTCGTTCTACAACGAGAACTGGGGCGAGACGGGCCGTCACGCCTCGACGGGTCGCGGCGTGAAGATGACCGTCGACTACGCCACCCACGCGGTCAGCACTTCCTACGGGTGCGGCATCTGGCGGCGCGTCGCCGACGCCCCCGCACCGCCGGCACCCGACCTGACCGGAGCCGCCATCGGCTCCGCTGCGATCGGGAGCGCGGTCGTCGGCAGCGCGGTGCTCCCGCTGGCCCTCCCGCTCCTGATGGCCGGCTCCTCCGCCCTGTAGCTCGCCGTCAGGCAGCGGCCACGGCACACCCAGCACTTCCCGAAAGGCATCCGATGAACCCGAAGAACACTCCGAAGTCGACCTGGGCTGCCGTGGCCGCCGCTGTAGCCGTGGCCGTCAGCCTGACCGGTTGCGCCACCTCAGACACCGAGGCGAAGGCCACCCCGTCCACCACCACCTCGGCGCAGCCGACCGAGACGCCGCAGCAGGCCGAAGCCAGAAAGCAGGCCGAAGCGACGGCAGCAAAGGCCCGACAGGAGGCCGCCGCCGCGGAAGCGACCCGACTGCAGGCCATCGAGGCCGCCAAGAAGGACCCCGCGTCGTACGAGCAGTTGACGGATCGCGACTTCGCGCTCATCGCGAAGAACCCCGACGCGGCGACGGGCCGCAAGGTCGTGGTCTACGGCAGGATCACTCAGTTCGACTCCGCCACTGGAACCACTCAGTTCCTGGCGCGCACAGCGGCGAATCAACCGTCGAGCAAGTACGACTACGACCAGAACACCATGGTCGTCGGGGACACCGCAGCCCTGATCGCCAACGTGGTCGAGGACGACCTGGTGACCATGCACGCCGAGGTGCTCGGCTCCTACACCTACGACACCCAAGCAGGTGGAAGCACGACGGTCCCCAAGCTGCAGGTGAACATCATCGACGTCACCGGACAGGCGTAGCTGCAGCACTCGAGTGCGGCGCCGTATAACGGGCAGGACACGGCGGCTCGTGCCCTACGGCGGACAAACCGGACAAGAAACCGGACAAACGCCGAATTACGGACGGAATTGAGGCTATTCCTTATATTCATTTCCCACTGAGTGAGACTGGCCTGGCATCAAACCGTGACCTTCGCTACAAATAGTCACGCGCTGAGATGCGCATCACCCCTACCCCTCACCACTTAGGAGCACCATCATGGGTTCAACTGCCGAAGACCTGAAGACCGCCGGCGACGTCCAGAAGGTCATCGCCGCACTCGGTGGCACCCTCGTCGGTGTTGGCGCCGTGGTCGGCCTGGGTCTGGCACTGACCTCGTTCAGCGCCGCGTAATTCAGCCTTTCCGAAAACCGGATCCCGCGGCCTCGGCTGACGGATCCGGTTTTCGGCGTTTCAGCCTGCTCAGCCCACCCGGTCCGCGAGCACCAGCGCGAAACGCTCCTGCGGATCGGTCCACATTCGGTCGCTGCCGAACCCCGCCCGCTCCAGCTCCTTGCAGATGCCCTCGGGCCGGAACTTCGCCGAGATCTCCGTCCGCATCTGCTCCCCCTCGGCGAAGCTCACCTTCGTGCCGAGGACCGGCAACTGCACCGTCATCGCCGTCGTCGCCTCCAGACGCATCTCGATCCACTCGCGCGCCGCGTCCCACAACGCCACGTGCCGGAACTTCGACACGTCGAAGTCCGCGCCCAACTGCTCGTTGAGCACCGACAGCAGGTTGAGGTTGAACCGGGCGGTGACACCCGCCGCGTCGTCGTAGGCCGGCACCAGTACCGCCGGATCGGTCACCAACCCCACCCCCAGCAGCAGTTGCTCCCCCTCGTCGAGGACCTCGGCGATCGAGGCGAGGAACTCCTCCCGCTCCTCCGGAACCAGGTTCCCGAGGGTGCCGCCCAGGAACGCGATCATCCGCCGACCCCCGCGAGGCAGGTTGTGCAGCGTGTCGGTGAAGTCGCTGACGATCCCGTGCACCGTCAACTCGGGGAACTCGTCGGCCAGCTGCCGGGTCGCCGACACCAGGGCCGCCTCGGAGACGTCCTGCGGCACGTATCGCTCCAGCGTGCCGTGCGCGGTGAGCGCAGCGAGCAGCAACCTCGTCTTGTCCGACGAACCGGAACCCAGCTCGACGAGGATCTGCGCGGACGTGGCCTCCGCGACATGGGTGGCACTGGCCCGCAACAGTTCTCGCTCGGTGCGGGTGGGGAAGTACTCCGGCAGACGAGTGATCTCCTCGAACAGTTCGCTGCCGCGGGCATCGTAGAACCATTTGGGCGGCAACCACTTCGGCGTGGCGGCCAGCCCGATGCGGGCGTCCTCACGCAGGCTCAGGTGCAGCTGCTCCGGTGACAGGTGAACCTCCACCGTCGGTTCGCTCATGGCTGTTCCTCCCAGTCGGGTACTGCGGTGATGCTCAGCTGTCCGGGTCTGGCCTGCACCAGGTGCCGGTCCGGCACCACCCGCCAGCCCGGCTCGTCGTCGATCGGTTCCGACGCCAGCAGCGCCGTCGTCTCGTCCACCCGCACCGACAGTGAGTGGTACACCGTCGTCGCCCACAGCGTCGTCCCGTCGCCGAGCAGCAGGTTCAGTCGCGACGCCGGCGCCGCCGCCAACACGTCCGCGACCACCGACCGCAACGCGCCCTCCGGCCCGTCGGCCGCGAGGCGCCGGCGCACCAGCGTCCACACCAGCGCCGAATCGGTCAGCGCCGGCATCCGCAGCAACTCCACTGCGGGCAGCCATTCCGCCAGCGCCGCCATCGAGTCCGGCCAGCCGTCGATGCACCCGTTGAGACTGAATGCCCACGTGCCGTCGGTGAACGGAGCGCAGGCCGCCCGCTCGAGCGGCATGCCGACCGTGGCCGAACGCACCGCCGCCAGCACCCCACTCGAACGCACCTGCGCCAGCACCCCCTCGACCGCCGGATCGGACCAGACAGGTTCCGCGTTCCGGTAGGCGCACACGGCGCCCGCCCCGTCCCACCAGGCCGCGCCGAACCCGTCCGCATTGATGGTGCCGCCGCCCCGCATGTCCCTCGGCGCCCAGGACTGCGTGGCCAGACTGTGCGGTCCCGCGGTGAGCAGACCACCCACAGCGCGCGGCGGGCCGAGGTAACCGAGGTGTCTACACACGGATCTACTCTCCCGGAACGTCTCGGGCACAACGGAACCCGGCGAATATCTGCCGCCGGACGGGAAGGTCCCAGTTGCGGAAGGTGCCGCGACAGGCCACCGGGTCGGTACCGAACGAACCTCCGCGCAGCACCTTGTAGTCACCGCCGAAGAACACCTCCGAGTACTCCCGGTACGGAAACGCCGTGAACCCCGGGTACGGCAGGAAGTCCGACGACGTCCACTCCCACACGTCACCGATCAACTGCTCCACTCCGAGTGCCGACCGCCCCGCCGGGTACGCCCCCACCCCGGCGGGTTCGAGGTGACGCTGGCCCAGGTTGGCGTGAGTCTCGTCGGGTTCGCCTTCGCCCCAGGGGAATCGGCGCGACCGACCGGTCCGGGGGTCCCAGCGCGCGGCCTTCTCCCATTCCGCCTCGGTGGGCAGCCGCCGGCCGGCCCAGCGGGCGTAGGCCTGCGCCTCGAAGTAGCTCACGTGCACCACCGGGCTGTCCGCCGGGAGCGGCGCCAACGTGCCGAACGCGCGCCGCCACCAGTTGCCGGCGCCGTCGCACTCCCAGAACTGCGGCGCCTCGAGCGACGCGGACTGCCGATGCTCCCAACCCCGCTCGCTCCACAACTCCCGCCGCCGGTAGCCGCCGTCGGCGAGGAACTCGAGGTAGCGGCCGTTGGTCACCGGCGCCGTGTCGATCGCGAACGCGGGCAACACAACCCGGTGCGCGGGCCGCTCGTTGTCGAGGGCCCACGGGTCGGTGGACGTACCCATGGTGAACCCGCCGGCCGGCACCAGTACCTCCGTCGGTACCTCGGCGACCGGGCGCAGCGGCGGCGGCGCCGTCAGCACCGCCGGACCGCTGCGCAGTTGATGGGTCGCGAGCATGGTCTCGTCGTGCTGTTGCTCGTGCTGGGCGATCATCGCGAAGGCGAAGCCGTCCCGCTCGAGCGGCCGGCCCTGTAGGGACGCCCCGTCCAGGATGTCCCACACCTTCTCTCGCACCTGCGCCACGTACCCGCGCGCCTGCGCCGGATCCAGCAGCGGCAGGGCGGGTCGGGTCGAGCGCGGATGGCGGAACGCGTCGTACAACTCGTCGATGTCCCGGCGGACCGGTTCACGGCCGCCGACATCCCGGACCAGCCACAACTCCTCCTGATTGCCGATGTGCGCGAGATCCCACACCAGCGGACTCATCAGCGGGGAGTGCTGCGCCGTCAGGTCCGGCTCGTCGACACACTCGGTGAGCACGACGCTGCGGTCACGAGCCCGGGTCAGTACCGCCGCCAGCCGGGCGCGCAACGCCTCCGTCTCGCTCATCGCCCGAGACCCCCGGCGCCGAACCCCGCATGGACGGGATCCTGGGTCGGCGTCCGGCCGTGGCAACATCGACGCGCCGCGGCGGCCAGGTCGGCCTCGAACGCCGTCGACCGGGACGCCGCAAGGAACAGCAGTTCGGCTGCGACACTGCGTAGTTCACCGTCACGCAACCCGAACTCGGCGGCGTCCCGCCAGCGGCCCGCGGTGGACGACGCCAGCGCCGACGCCGCCGCGACCGTCTCCCGGTCGCCGAGCAGGGCCGCCACCGCGGCGATCGGCACCCGCCACAGCTCACCGGGCTGGGCGTCGAGATACCGCACCTCGAGGTGACCGGCCGCCCGCACCGGCGGGAAGAGCGTCGTCAGGTGGTAGTCGAGGTCCGCAGGTCCGGGCCGTCTGCCGACCTCCTCGTCCAGTGCGCCGGCCATCCAGTCCGCGAAACTCGCCCCGAGCGGCACGGACCAGTCGTTCCCGCAGCCGGGGCGCCCACCGACGACACACAACAGCGGCGCGTCCAGCGCCCAGCGCGCGTAGCCGGTGATCGGGTCGGCCAGCGGCGGCGGTGCCGTCCGCGTCGGGTCCAGTTCGAGCCACGCCCGCATCCGCTGCGAGGCCCAGGTGCCCGCCGGCACGCCCCGCAGCCGCGGCGAACAGGCAAATGCGGCGACCAGCGCCGGACCGATCGCGTACAGCGCCGTCCAGCGGTCCTCGACCTCGGCGGCGTCGGCGCCCGCATCCACGCTCACCTGGGTGGCCGCGGTGTTGCACATCATCAGCCGTCCGAAGGGCCCGACGGTGTCGAATCGTTCCTGCATCGCGCGATAGCGCGGCATCGCGAGCACCCGCTCCGCGTCCCGCCAGACGTCCGCGGCGCCGTCGTACATGGCGATGCCCTCGTCCTCGAGCAGGTCCTGCAGCGACCGGGCGTCTCGGGCGAGCGCGGCGCACAGTTCGGCCGCCGAGGGAAAGGGCGCGCTGGAGAGTTCGATCTGACCGCCCGGCTCCATCGTCACCGCACTGCCCCGGGAGAGCCGCCTGGCGGGCGAGTCGGCGGCCAACGAGGTGGGAGCGTGCGGCCCCAGCGCGCGGGCGACGKCGCCCGGGTCCGGTCGGCCGTTGGACGGCCGACTGCGGGAGGTCAGCCACTCCAGTTCCGCCCCGACCAGCCGCGGCGGCCCCAGTTTGAAGCAGACACCACCGACGTACGCCTCCGCCGCGGCCCGGGTGGTGAACCGGCGGGTGTCGACTGCCATTGCCATGATGCGCTCCGATCGTCGGGCGGCACTTCTACGGCAGGAACTTCGCTTCACGAGACTGGAGAACCCCTCCGACACTAAACCGAGATCGATGACGCCGCACCCGCGCGCGGTACCGTCCGGGGAGCACGCACCGAATCGGCGGGAGGGCACATGCTCGATCTGCACCGCGTCCGCGCCGACACCCCCGGCTGCCTCGGCCAGGCGTTTCTCGACAGCGCCGGGTCCTCGCTGCCACCCCGGGTGGTCACCGAGACCGTGATCGCGCACCTGAGACGCGAGGCGGAGGTGGGCGGCTACCGCGCCGCCGCCGAGCGCGCCGAGGACCTCGCCGACGTCAAGACCGCACTCGCCGCCCTGCTCGGCGCGCAGCCCGGCGACCTCGCCCTGACGGAGAGTGCCACGCGCGGCTGGGCCGACTTCTTCTACTCGGTGCCCTTGGCCGCGGGCCAGAAGATCCTGGTCTCCGAGGTGGAGTACGCGAGCAATGCGATCGCCGCGCTGCAGCGGGCCCGCAGCACCGGGGCCGTCGTCGAGGTGGTGCCGTCCACCCCGACCGGGGAGGTCGACCTCGACGCCCTGGCCCGGATGCTCGACGAGCGGGTGCGACTGGTGTCGCTGGTGCACGCGCCGACGAACGGCGGCCTGCTCAACCCGGTCCGCGAGGTGGTGGACCTGGCCCACGCCGTCGGCGCGCTGGTGCTGCTCGACGCCTGCCAGTCCGTCGGCCAGGTCCCCGTCGACGTGGCCGCACTCGGCGTCGACGCGCTGTCCGGGACGGGCCGCAAGTGGCTGCGCGGGCCGCGCGGCACCGGGTTCCTCTACGTGCGCCCCGAACTGGCCGCGACCATGGAACCTGCCGCCCTGGACCTGCACGGCGCGCAGTGGACGGAGGAGTCCGGCTACCGCCTCGCGCCCGACGCGTCGCGGTTCGAGTTCTGGGAGTGCTCGGTGGCGGGCAGGCTCGGGCTCGGCGCCGCGGTCCGGTACCTGCTCGACCTCGGCATCGACGAGATCGAGCAGTCGGTCTCGGCTCGGGCCGAGTACGCGCGCACCGAACTCGCCGCCGTCCCCGGCGTCACCGTCCGCGATCTCGGTGTCGACCGCACCGGCATCGTCTCGTTCACCGTGGCCGGCGTCGACCCCACCCGGGTCCGGGAGTCGTTGGCGGCCAAGGACATCACCGTGACCGTCAGCGGACGCGGGTCCACATACCTGGACATGAGCCGGCGCGGCCTGGACGCCGTGGTGCGCGCGTCCCCGCACTACTTCAACTCCTTCGACGACGTCGACCGGCTCGTCGAGGCGGTCGACGGGCGGTAGTCGAACCGAACCGGATCGGCGCCGGGTGGCGCCGGCCGGGGGCCGTCCGGTACTCTGTCCAAGTTGTCTCGGCGAGGGTGAACCAACATTGTTGGCTTACCGTGATCGACGCGGCTACGGCTACCAATCGAGCAGGACCGCTCCGGGCCGTGCGCGTTGTCCGCCCCCGTCGAGCCCAACATCCAAGCGATGCAAATCTGATGTGAGCCGTAGGAGCTGTATTTCCATGTCGAACGAAGTCAACCGTCTCGAAGCCGCTGTCCGTACCGAGTTCGGCAAGGGTGCCGCCCGCCGCGCCCGTCGTGACGGCCTGGTCCCCGCCGTCCTGTACGGCCACCAGACCGAGCCGCAGCACCTCTCGCTGAACGCCCGTGACTTCGCCCGCGTCCTGCGCGCCCACGGCACCAACTCGATCCTCACCCTGGACATCGACGGCACCGAGCAGCTCGCGCTGACCAAGTCGGTCGTCGTGCACCCGATCCGTCGCTACATCGAGCACACCGACCTGCTCATCGTGCAGAAGGGCGAGAAGGTCTCCGTCGAGGTCTCGATCGTCCTGGTCGGCACCGCGAAGTCCGACGCCCTGGTCGTCACCGACGTCGACACCATCAAGCTCGAGGCCGACGCCCTCAACATCCCGGACCAGATCGAGGTCTCGATCGAGGGCGCCGAGGCCGGCACCCAGATCCTGGCCGGCAGCATCGAGCTGCCCGCCGGCTCCACCCTCGCCGACGACGCCGACCTGCTGATCGTCAACGTCGTCACCGCCCAGGCGGCCGAGGAGCCCGCGGAAGAGGCCGAGGCCACCGAGGCCTGAGTCCTCCGCCCGCACCCATCAGTGCAGCGCTAACGTGAGCGGCGCGCCGTCCCGACAGGGATGGCGCGCCGCTTTCCGTGTGCGGCCTGCCCCTACCACCGAGAGAACCGAAGCGTTGAGCGTGAACACCGCGTCGAGCGAGCCCCAGGGCCCCGCCCTGGTCGTCGGGCTGGGCAACCCCGGACCCCAGTACGAACGCACCCGGCACAACATCGGCTTCCTGGTCGTCGAGGCCCTCGCCGCCCGCGAGCGCGCCAACTTCAGCCTGCACAAGAAGAGCGGCGCCGACGCCGTCACCGTGCGGGTCGCCGGCCGTCAGGTCATCCTCGCCAAGCCCCGCTCCTACATGAACCTCTCCGGCAAACCCGTCGCGGCGCTGGCCCGGTTCTTCTCCGTCGACCCCGCGGACATCGTGGTGGTCCACGACGAACTGGACCTGGACTTCGGGACGCTGCGGCTCAAACTCGGCGGCGGCGAGGGCGGGCACAACGGCCTGCGCTCGATCTCGCAGGCGATCGGCACCAAGGACTACCTGCGGGTGCGCGTCGGGATCGGCCGCCCCCCGGGCCGGATGGACCCGGCCGACTACGTGCTCAAGCCGTTCTCCTCGGTCGAGCGCAAGGAGCTGGACCTGAACTGCGAGGAGGCGGCGGACGCCGTCGAACTGCTGCTGCGCGTCGGGCTCGAGGCCGCGCAGAACCGGTTGCACTGAGACAAACCCCGGAGAGGACAAACCCCGGAGGGCGGGAGTCAGCCGCCGATCAGCGCGATCGAGTTGCCCCGGCGCAGCTTCCCCGACGACGTCTTCGGGATCGACCCCGGCCCCAGCACCGCGACCGTCCGCGGCCGCGCCCCCACCTCGGCGACGACGGCGTGCGTGACCTCGTGCTCGATGCGCCGGACCTCGTCCGGCTGGTCGATGTCGTTGGTCTCGACCGCGACCGCGAAGCCCTCCCGCTTCTGCCCGGCGTCGAGCCTGATCGCGACGGCGTTGCCGGGCCGCACCCCCCGCACCGAGCCGGCGGCCCGCTCGATGTCGGTGGGGTAGATGTTCCGCCCACCCATGATGATCACGTCCTTGACGCGGCCGCACACCACCACCAGGCCGTCCTCGGTGAAGTAGCCGACGTCGCCGGTGCTGATCCAGCCGTCGGCGTCCTGGGTGGGCTGCGGACCGTCCACCGTCAGGTATCCCGACGTCACGGACGCACCGCGCAGTTCGATGATCCCGACGCCGCGCGGCGGCAGTTCCTGCCCGTCCTCCCCCACCACACGCCCCTCGAGCCCGGACACCAACGTCCCCAGCGTCGGGAGGCGGCGGGCGTTGCTGCGCCGCGAGGGCACCGCCATGCCGCCCGCCTCGAGCAGGTCCGGGTCCACCAGGTCCAGCACCATCCCCAGTCCGGGCTCGGCCAGCGAGACCGCGAGGGTGACCTCCGCCATCCCGTACGTCGGCGCGAGCGCCATCGGGTCCAGCCCGAAGCGGGCGCCCGCCTCCGCGAACGCGATCAGCGTGTCGGGGTCGACGGGCTCGGCGCCGTTGAGCAGGCAGCGCATCGTCGACAGGTCGACGGCACCGTCCTCGGCCAGCGCGAGCCGGTGCGCGAGCACGGAGTAGGCGAAGTTCGGTGCGGCGGTGACGGCGCCGTGGTATTTCCCCATCAGCTCGGCCCACAGGATCGGGGCGTGCAGGAAGTCGAGCGGGGTGATGGACACGACCTCCGCCCCGAACAACATGGGGACGGTGAGAAACCCGATCATGCCCATGTCGTGGAAGAGCGGCAGCCAGCTGATCATCACGTCCTGCTCGGGACTGATCTTGAGCCGGTCGAGCATGGCGCAGGCGTTCGCGTTCAGGTTGGCGTGGGTGAGTCGCACCGCCTTGGGCGAGCCGGTGGATCCGGAGGTCAGCTGCTGGACCACGACGTCGGACTCCGCGGTCTCGACCGGGTCGGTGTCGGGTCCCGCGCGCAGGTGGTCGATCGTGACCACCCGGACGCCGCGCTCCGCCAGCAGCGGCACCGCCGCCTCGAACGGCGCGCCCACGATCACCGCCGACGCCGTGATCATCCCGATCACCGTCTCGGTGTCGCGGGTCCAGACGGACAGGTCGGTGCGGGGCGTCGGCTGGTGCAGCATCGTCAGGGACGCGCCCCGCATCCAGGTGGCCTGACAGACCGGCGCGATGTCCACCGGCATCCCCGCCAGGACTCCGATGGCGTCGCCGTGCCCGATCCCCGCCGCGGCCAGCCCGCCCGCCATCCGGCGGGCCTGCCGGTGGATCTCGCCCCAGGTCTGCCGTAGCGGAACGTCGGGCTCGCCCGTGACCAGTCCGCGTGTACTGGTCTTCGCGGTCGCATACATCACTTCGGTGAACTTGCTCATGGCAATCCCTCCAGATGTATAAGCGGAATCCGGCTCGTGGTGTTACACGTAACGCGGCCTCCGCTGGTTCGCTGGATCTCCCGATCGTCCTCCTCGGCGGCACAGGTACGCTGGAGTACTGGCGTTTCACCAGGTATCGAGCTGCCCGTCGCTCGGGCCGTGACCGTCTGTTGTCTGCAAACGTCTCTTGTCTGTAACCGTCTCCAGTTAGGAACCCCCGGTGACCACCGAGCCCGTGTCGGAGCCCGCCACCTCGTCCCCCGGCACCACGGAGGCCGCGCCGACCGCCAAGTCGGCGAAGGCCCTGGCCGGGGAGGCCACCCGGCGACGTACCTTCGCGGTCATCTCGCATCCTGACGCCGGCAAGTCGACGCTCACCGAGGCACTCGCGCTGCACGCGAAGATGATCTCCGAGGCCGGCGCGGTGCACGGGAAGGCCGGGCGCAAGTCCACGGTCTCCGACTGGATGGAGATGGAGAAGGCCCGCGGCATCTCCGTCAGCTCCACCGCGCTGCAGTTCAACTACAAGTCCCCCGAGACCGACCCGGCCGACGAACCGAACGTCATCAACCTGGTCGACACCCCGGGCCACTCCGACTTCTCCGAGGACACCTACCGCGTGCTCACCGCGGTCGACGCGGCCGTGATGCTGATCGACGCCGCGAAGGGCCTCGAGCCGCAGACCCTCAAGCTGTTCCAGGTGTGCCGCCACCGCGGCATCCCGGTGGTCACCGTCATCAACAAGTGGGACCGGCCGGGCCAGTCGCCGCTCGAACTGCTCGACGAGATCAGCAACCGGATCGGGCTCACCCCGACGCCGCTGTACTGGCCGGTCGGCATCGCCGGGGACTTCCGCGGACTGCTGCGGCGCGGCGAGGACGGCGCCGCGCAGGAGTACATCCGCTTCACCCGCACCGCGGGCGGCGCCAAGATCGCCCCCGAGGAGATCCTCGACGCCGACGCGGCGGCCGCGCGCGACGGCGACGAGTGGGAGACCGCCGTCGAGGAGAGCGAACTGCTCTCCGCCAGCGGGCAGGACCACGACCAGGAGATGTTCCTGGCCGGGCAGACCTCCCCGGTGATCTTCGCGTCCGCGATGCTGAACTTCGGGGTCCGGCAGATCCTCGACACCCTGGTCACCCTCGCCCCGGCGCCGGGACCGCGCACCGATCTCAAGGGCCAGGACCGCGTGGTCACCGACCCCTTCAGCGCCGTCGTGTTCAAGGTGCAGGCCGGCATGGACACCGCCCACCGCGACCGCCTCGCGTTCATGCGGATCGTCTCCGGTGTCTTCGAGCGCGGCATGGTCGTCACCCACGCGCAGACCGGCAAGCCGTTCACCACCAAGTACGCGCAGACCGTGTTCGGCCGCGAACGCTCCACCGTCGAGTCCGCCTTCCCCGGCGACGTCGTCGGCCTGGTCAACGCGACCGCGCTGGCGCCCGGCCACACGCTGTACACGGACAAGAAGGTGGAGTTCCCGCCGATCCCCTCGTTCGCCCCGGAGCACTTCTCGGTGCTGCGCGCGGAGAGCGCCAGCAAGTACAAGCAGTTCCGCCGCGCCGTCGAACAGCTCGACTCCGAGGGCGTCGTGCAGATCCTGCGCAACGACCTGCGCGGCGACGCGTCGCCCGTCATGGCGGCCGTCGGCCCGATGCAGTTCGAGGTGGTCGCGGCGCGGATGAAGGCCGAGTTCTCGGTGGAGGCCCGGATGGAGGGCCTGCCGTACCAGCTGGCCCGGCGCACCGACGCCGCGTCCGAGGTCGAGCTCAACCGTCAGCGCGGTGTCGAGGTGTTCACCCGCTCCGACGGGGCGCTGCTCGCGCTGGTCAGCGACAAGTGGCGGCTGCAGTACATCCAGAAGGAGCACCCCGAGCTCACGCTGGAACCGCTTGTCGCGACCGCCGACTGACACTTCGCGTCGTAGCATCGGGCCGTGACCGACTCCGTGAGTAGTCCCGGCTCGCTACATGTACTCGTCTACAGCGACAACAAGACCGTCCGTGCGGCGGTGCTCCAGGCCCTGGGCACCCGACCGGACCCCGGCCTGCCGGAGCTGGAGTTCGTCGAGGTGGCGACCGCGCCGGTGGTGATCGAGCGGCTCGACGCGGGCGGCGTCGACCTGGTGATCCTGGACGGCGAGGCGACGCCCGCCGGCGGCATGGGGATCGCCAAGCAGCTCAAGGACGAGATCGACCCGTGCCCGCCGATCCTGGTGCTGATCGGCCGGGCCGACGACGCGTGGCTGGCCAACTGGTCGCGGGCCGAGGCGACGGCCACCCACCCGATCGACCCGCTGCGACTGGCCGAGACCGCGGTCGCGCTGCTGCGCACCCMCCTGCCCGCATAACGCCCCCCCCCCCCCGCATAACGCCCCCCGCGTAACGCCCCACAGCCTGGGCGTCGACGCGCCGTCGGCGGCCGAAGCCGACCCGCCCGCGGCGACGGCGGTAGCGTATGTGTCACGGCTCACGATCGCACGCAAATCGGGTGGTCAGGCTCTCGCGGAGAGGAGTTCGACGGACATGAACGTCTACCTGCCGATCCTCGTCCTGGGCACGATCGCCGCCGCCTTCGCGCTCGTCTCGGTGGTCCTCGCGTCCGTCGTCGGCCCGCGCCGCGACAACCGCGCCAAGCTCGACGCGTACGAGTGCGGCATCGACCCGACGCCGGAGCAGCCGGACGGCGGCGGCCGCGGGGCCGGCGGCCAGCGCATCCCGGTGAAGTTCTACCTGACGGCCATGCTGTTCATCATCTTCGACATCGAGATCGTCTTCCTCTACCCGTGGGCCGTCCACTTCGACGCGCTCGGGGTCTTCGGATTCGCCGCCATGGCGCTGTTCATCTTCAACGTCTCGGTTGCCTACGCCTACGAGTGGAAGCGGGGCGGGCTCAGCTGGGATTAGGTCTTCTCTGACAAGGGATTTGAAGAAAGTGAGGTCGAGGATGGGTCTCGAGGAAAAGCTGCCGAGCGGCTTCCTGCTGACCACCGTCGAGTCGCTGGCGGGCTACGCCCGGAAGGGCTCGCTGTGGCCCGCGACCTTCGGCCTCGCCTGCTGCGCGATCGAGATGATGGCCACCGCGGCCGGCCGCTACGACATCGCCCGGTTCGGCATGGAGGCCTTCCGCGCCTCGCCCCGCCAGGCCGACCTGCTGATCGTCGCCGGCCGGGTCAGCCAGAAGATGGCCCCGGTGCTGCGGCAGGTCTACGACCAGATGGCGGAACCGAAGTGGGTCCTCGCGATGGGCGTGTGCGCCTCGTCCGGTGGCATGTTCAACAACTACGCGATCCTGCAGGGCGTCGACCACATCGTCCCCGTCGACATCTACCTGCCCGGGTGCCCGCCGCGACCCGAGGCGCTGCTCAACGCGATCATCACGCTGCACGAGAAGATCCAGCAGATGCCGCTCGGGGTCAACCGGGACGAGGCGGTGCGGGCGGCCGAGCAGGCCGCGCTGGCGTCCACGCCCACGTTCGCGGTGAAGGGGTTGCTGCGATGACAGACCAGCGGGGCATGTTCGGGGTGAGCGGTACCGGCGACACGTCCGGGTACGGACGCCTGGTCCGGCCGGTCACGCTGCCCGACAGCACTTCTCGACCGTACAGCGGGTACTTCGACGACGTCGTCGACACCCTGGCCGAGGCCCTCGTCGAGGTCGGCGTCGGGTTCGACCAGGCCGTCGAGCAGGTCGTCGTCTTCCGCGACGAGCTGACCCTGCACGTGCGCCGCGAGTTCCTGCCCGAGGTCGCGCAGCGACTGCGCGACGAACCCGACCTCCGGTTCGAACTGTGCCTCGGGGTCAACGGAGTGCACTACCCGAAGGACGTGGGCCGGGAACTGCACGCGGTCTACCCCCTGCGGTCGATCACCCTGGGCCGACTCCTCCGTCTCGAGGTGTCGGTGCCCGACGCCGACCCGCACCTGCCGTCGCTCTACGGGGTGTACCCGACGAACGACTGGCACGAGCGGGAGACCTACGACTTCTTCGGGATCGTGTTCGACGGCCATCCCTCGTTGACCCGGATCGAGATGCCCGACGACTGGACCGGTCACCCGCAGCGCAAGGACTACCCACTCGGCGGGATCCCCGTCGAGTACCAGGGCGCGACGATACCGCCGCCCGACGAGCGGAGGGCGTACAGCTGATGCCTGCGAGTGAAGTGATCTATACCTCCGGCGGGCAGGACTGGGACGAGATCGTCGATGCCGCACGCGAATCCGGTAACGAACGCATCGTGGTCAACATGGGCCCGCAGCACCCGTCGACGCACGGGGTCCTCCGCCTCGTCCTGGAACTCGAGGGCGAGACGGTCACCGAGGCGCGCTGCGGCATCGGCTACCTGCACACCGGAATCGAGAAGAACCTCGAGTACCGCAACTGGACGCAGGCCGTCACCTTCGTCACCCGGATGGACTACCTCTCCCCGTTCTTCAACGAGACCGCCTACTGCCTGGCGGTGGAGAAGCTGCTCGACGTCACCGACGCGATCCCCGAGCGGGCCACCGTCGTCCGCGTGATGCTGATGGAACTCAACCGCATCTCCTCGCACCTGGTGGCGCTCGGGACCGCGGGCATGGAGATGGGCGCGGTCACCGCGATGATCTTCGGTTTCCGCGAGCGTGAACTGGTACTCGACGTGTTCGAGGCGATCACCGGCCTGCGGATGAACCACGCCTACATCCGGCCCGGCGGCCTGGCCCAGGACATGCCCGCCGGCTCGGACCGCAAGGTTCGCGAGCTGTTGCAGATCATGCCGAACCGGTTGCGGGACATGGAGAATCTCCTCACCGAGAACGCGATCTGGAAGGGTCGCAACCAGGGCATCGGCTACCTCGACCTCACCGGCTGCATGGCGCTCGGCGTCACCGGCCCGGTGCTGCGGGCCACCGGGCTCCCCCACGACCTGCGCCGGGCACAGCCCTACTGCGGCTACGAGAACTACGAGTTCGACGTCGTCACCGACACCGGGAACGACTGCTACGGCAGGTACCTGATCCGGATCGGTGAGATGAGGGAGTCGCTGAAGATCGTCGAGCAGTGCCTCGACCGGCTGCAGCCCGGACCGGTCATGCTCGCGGACAAGAAGATTGCCTGGCCGGCCGACCTGGAACTGGGGGCCGACGGTCTGGGCCAGTCCGCGGACCACGTGCGCACCATCATGGACACCTCCATGGAGGGACTGATCCACCACTTCAAACTGGTCACCGAGGGCATCCGGGTGCCGGCGGGACAGGTGTACACCGCGGTCGAGTCGCCCCGCGGCGAGCTGGGCGTGCACGTGGTCAGCGACGGCGGCACCCGCCCGTACCGGGTGCACTTCCGCGACCCGTCGTTCACGAATCTGCAGGCCGTCGCCGCAATGTGTGAGGGGGGCATGGTCTCCGACGTCATCGCTTCGGTCGCCAGCATCGACCCCGTCATGGGAGGGGTGGACCGATGACCGATCGTGAACCGGTGTTCGTCGAGTTCGGCGCCCCGCCGTCGCCGCCGGCCGGGCGGGCCTCCTACCCGACCGACGTCCTCGCCCGGCTCGAGGTCGACGCGAAGGAGCTCATCGGCCGCTACCCCGGCCCGCGCTCCGCACTGATCCCGCTGCTGCACCTGGTGCAGGCCGAGGACGGGTACATCACCCCGGCCGGGATCGGCTTCTGCGCAGCGCAACTCGGGCTCAGCGGCGCCGCCGTGTCCGCGGTCGCCACCTTCTACTCGATGTACCGCCGCGACCCGACCGGCGACTACCACGTCGGGGTCTGCACCAACGCGCTCTGCGCGATCATGGGTGGCGACGAGATCCTGTCCGCGCTCGAGGAACACCTGGACCTCGGCGGGCCGAACGGGGACACCACCGCGGACGGCAAGATCACGCTCGAGCACATCGAGTGCAACGCGGCGTGTGACTACGCCCCGGTGGTGATGGTCAACTGGGAGTTCTTCGACAACCAGACGCCGGACTCCGCCCGGGCCGTCGTCGACGGTCTGCGGGCCGGCGACCAGGTCACCCCGAGCCGCGGTGCGCCGCTGTGCACCTTCCGGCAGACCGCCCGCATCCTCGCCGGCTTCCCCGACGAGCGGCCCGGGGCCTCGGAGGCCGCGGGCAGCGGCGGCGACGCCACCGTCGCGGGCCTGCGCGTGACGCGCGAGCCCGGCGAGGGGCGGCCCGCCGGGGCCACGCCGCTGACACCCGTCCTGAGCGGGTACTGGGACGACCCGCGGTCCTGGACCCTCGACACCTACCGCGGCCACGACGGCTACCAGGCGCTGGCCCGGGCGCTGCGCATGCAGCCGGCGGAGGTCGTGACGACGGTCCAGGACTCCGGATTGCGGGGCCGCGGCGGCGCCGGTTTCCCGACCGGCACCAAGTGGTCGTTCATACCGCAGGAGCGGAGCCCGCGGAGCGACCCGAATGCACAGTCGGGAGACAAGCCCCACTACCTGGTCGTCAACGCCGACGAGTCCGAGCCGGGGACCTGCAAGGACATGCCGCTGATCATGGCCACCCCGCACGCCCTCGTCGAGGGCGCGATCATCGCGGCGTACGCGATCGGGGCCGGCCACGCCTTCATCTACCTGCGCGGCGAGGTGGTCCCGGTCCTGCGCCGACTGCAGGCCGCGGTCGCCGAGGCGTACGACGCCGGGTACCTCGGCAAGGACATCCTGGGCCGCGGGTACGACCTCGAACTGGTGGTGCACGCCGGTGCCGGGGCGTACATCTGCGGCGAGGAGACCGCGCTGCTCGACTCGTTGGAGGGCCGGCGCGGCCAGCCCCGGCTGCGACCGCCGTTCCCGGCGGTGGAGGGTCTCTACGCCTGCCCGACCGTCGTCAACAACGTCGAGTCCATCGCGAGCGTGCCGTCGATCGTGCTGGGCGGTGTCGAGTGGTTCCGCTCGATGGGCAGCGAGAAGTCGCCGGGCTTCACCCTCTACTCCCTCTCCGGCCACGTCACCCGCCCGGGACAGTACGAGGCCCCGCTGGGCATCACGCTGCGCGAACTGCTCGGCTACGCGGGCGGGGTCCGGGCCGGGCACCGCCTGAAGTTCTGGACGCCGGGCGGCTCGTCCACGCCGATCTTCACCGACGCGCACCTGGACGTCCCGCTCGACTACGAGGGCGTGGCGGCGGCCGGGTCGATGCTGGGCACCAAGGCGCTGCAGATCTTCGACGAGACCACCTGCGTGGTGCGCACGGTCCTGCGCTGGGCGGAGTTCTACGCCCACGAGTCCTGCGGCAAGTGCACGCCCTGCCGGGAGGGCACCTACTGGCTGGTGCAGATCCTGCAGCGACTCGAGGCGGGTGACGGCACCGAGGAGGACCTGGAGACGCTGCTCGACATCTCCGACAACATCCTCGGCCGCGCGTTCTGTGCGCTCGGCGACGGCGCGACCAGCCCGATCACGTCCTCGATCGCGCTCTTCCGCGACGAGTACCTGGCCCACTTCGAGTCGGGTTGCCCGTTCGACCCGGCCGCCTCGATTCTGCGGCCTCATCGGCCCGGGGGAGGTGAGCGATGACCGTCCATGCGCCCGACGACACGACCGGCCTGCCGCTGCCGTCGGACCTGGTGACCGTCACCGTCGACGGCACCGAGATCGCCGTCCCCAAGGGCACCCTGGTGATCCGGGCCGCCGAACTGCTGGGCGTGCAGATCCCCCGGTTCTGCGACCACCCGCTGCTCGAACCGGTCGGCGCCTGCCGCCAGTGCCTGGTCGACGTGGAGGGCCAGCGCAAGCCGCTCGCGTCCTGCACCACCGCGGTCACCGACGGCATGGTCGTGCGCACCCAGCTCACCTCGCCGGTCGCCGACAAGGCGCAGCGCGGCGTGATGGAACTGCTGCTGATCAACCATCCGTTGGACTGCCCGATCTGCGACAAGGGCGGCGAGTGCCCGCTGCAGAACCAGGCCCTGTCCACCGGACGGGCCGAGTCGCGCTTCGACGGGGTCAAACGCACCTTCCCCAAACCGATCCCGCTGTCCTCCGAGATCCTGCTGGACCGCGAGCGGTGCGTGCTCTGTGCCCGGTGCACCCGGTTCTCCGAACAGATCGCCGGCGACCCGTTCATCGACATGCTCGAGCGCGGCGCCCAGCAGCAGGTCGGCATCGCCGCGGGCGAGCCGTTCGAGTCGTACTTCTCCGGCAACACGGTGCAGGTCTGCCCGGTCGGCGCGCTCACCAGCACCGACTACCGGTTCCGGGCCCGGCCGTTCGACCTGGTGTCGAGCCCGAGCGTCTGCGAGCACTGCGCCAGCGGCTGCGCGCAGCGCACCGACCACCGTCGCGGCAAGGTGATGCGCCGCCTTGCCGGCGACGACCCGCAGGTCAACGAGGAGTGGAACTGCGACAAGGGCCGGTTCGCGTTCACCTACGCCACCGAGCGGGACCGGATCACCACGCCGATGATCCGGGGCGCCGACGGCGAGCTGCGGCCCGCGTCCTGGCCCGAGGCGCTGACGGCGGCGGCGAGCGGGCTGGCCGCGGCACCCGGCGGGGCCGCCGTGCTGGTCGGCGGCCGCAGCACCTGGGAGGACGCCTACGCCTACGCGAAGTTCGCGCGGGTCACGTTGGGCACCAACGACATCGACTTCCGTTCCCGCCCGCACTCGGCCGAGGAGGCGGAGTTCCTGGCGGCCCGGGTGGCGGGGCAGCGGATGGGCGTCACCTACGACGACCTGGAGCAGTCGTCGGCGGTGCTGCTGGTGGCGTTCGAGCCGGAGGAGGAGTCGCCGATCGTCTACCTCCGCCTGCGGAAGGCAGCCCGCCGGAAAGGCATTCGGGTCTCCTCCGTCGCCCCGTTCGCCACCCGCGGCCTGGAGAAGATGTCGGGCCGGTTGATCCAGACCTCCCCCGGCGACGAACCCGCGGCGCTCGAGGCCCTGCACCCGGACGAACTGCTGCGCAGGCCCGGCGCCGTCATCCTGGTCGGCGAGCGACTGGCGACGGTGCCCGGCGGACTGTCCGCCGCCGTCCGACTGGCCGACGCGACCGGCGCCGCCCTGGCCTGGGTGCCGCGTCGGGCCGGCGAGCGGGGCGCGGTCGAGGCCGGGACGCTGCCGCACCTGCTGCCCGGCGGCCGACCCGTCACCGACCCCGATGCCCGGCAACAGGTTTCCGCGCTGTGGGGCCCGGACCTGCCCGTCACGCCCGGCCGGGACACCGCCGGCATCCTCGCGGCCGCGGCAGCGCAGGACCTCGGCGCGCTGGTGGTCGGCGGCGTCGAGCTCGACGACCTACCCGACCCGGAGGCGGCCCGCCGCGCCGTCGAGGCCGCCGGTTTCGTGGTCAGCCTGGAACTGCGGCGCAGCGCGGTCACCGACCGCGCGGACGTCGTGTTCCCGGTGGCGCCCGTCGCGGAGAAGCCGGGCACCTTCCTGTCCTGGGAGGGCCGCGAGCGGCCCTTCCCCGCCGCCCTGGACACCGCGGGCGCCATGCCCGACCAGCGGGTGCTGGACGCGATCGCCACCCGGATGGGCAGCCGCCTCGGCCTGCCGGACGCCGCGGCCGCCCGCGCGGAGCTCGCCGCCCTGGGCGCCTGGAACGGCGCTCGCCCCGTCCTTCCCGCCTACCCGACGGCCGTACAGCGGCAACCCGGTCCCGGCGAGGCCGTCCTGGCGACCTGGCGGATGCTGCTGGACTCCGGACGGCTGCAGGACGGCGAGCCCCACCTGGCCGGCACCGCCCGCACCCCCGTCGTTCGGCTCTCGGCGGGTACCGCCGCCGAAATCGGTGCCGCCGAAGGCGACCCGGTGACCGTCACCACCGACCGCGGCGCGCTCACCCTGCCGCTGGCGGTCACCGACCTGCCCGAGCGGGTGGTGTGGTTGCCGCTGAACTCCCCCGGATCCGCGGTGTACCGCCGGCTCGCAGCCCCGTCGGGCGGCCTGGTCCGGATCCGCGCGGGGAGGCCATGATGGGCACCGACACCCTCGCGGTCGCCGTCGACCTGTCCGCCTTCGGGCGGGACCCGTGGTGGCTGGTCGTCGCCAAGTCCGTGGCCATCTTCGCCTTCCTCATGTTGACCCCGATCGTCGCGATCCTCGCCGAACGCAAGGTGATGGCCTGGATGCAGATGCGGGTGGGGCCCAACCGGGTCGGCCCGTGGGGGATGCTGCAGTCCCTCGCCGACGGCATCAAGCTCGCGCTCAAGGAGGGCATCGTCCCGGCGGCCGCGGACAAGGCGGTCTACCTCCTCGCCCCGGTCATCGCGGTGGTCCCGGCGATCATGGCGTTCGCGGTGATCCCGTTCGGCCCGGAGGTGTCCGTCTTCGGGCAGTGGACACCGCTGCAGCTCACCGACATGCCGGTGGCCGTCCTGTACATCCTCGCGATCACCTCCATCGGCGTCTACGGCATCGTGCTCGCCGGGTGGTCCTCCGGCTCGACCTACCCGCTGCTCGGCGGGCTCCGTTCGACGGCGCAGGTGATCTCCTACGAGATCGCGATGGGCCTGACGTTCGCCGCCGTCTTCCTGGTCGCCGGCACGATGTCCACCTCCGGCATCGTGGCCGCGCAGGAAGGCACCTGGTACGTCTTCCTGCTGCTGCCGTCGTTCCTGATCTACGTGACGTCGATGGTCGGCGAGACCAACCGGGCCCCGTTCGACCTGCCCGAGGCCGAGGGCGAGCTGGTCGGCGGCTTCCACACCGAGTACTCCTCGCTGCGTTTCGCCATGTTCATGCTCGCCGAGTACATCAACATGGTCACCGTCTCCGCACTGGCCACCACCCTGTTCCTCGGCGGCTGGCACGCGCCGTGGCCGCTGAACATGTGGGACGGCGCGAACTCCGGCTGGTGGCCGGTGCTGTGGTTCACCGCGAAGGTCTGGGGCTTCCTGTTCGTCTTCATCTGGCTGCGGACCACGCTGCCCCGCATGCGGTACGACCAGTTCATGAACCTCGGCTGGAAGATCCTGATCCCGGCCGCGCTGACCTGGGTGATGATCGTCGCCGCGGTGCGCGCACTGCACAACGACGGGTACGACGCCACGTCGATCGTGCTCGGCGGTGGCGGCGTGGTGGTCGCGCTGGTGGTACTCGCGCTGGTGTGGCGGGCGCTGCGCCGGCCCGCCGCCGCGGCCCCACTCGCCCCGCCCGCTCCCCCGGCGTTCGACCCCATGGCCGGCGGCTTCCCGGTGCCGCCGATGCCGGGCCAGGCGCTACCCGCCTTCTCCCGTCGCGCCGCGACAGCTTCTGCAAAGGAGGACAGCGATGTCTGAATTCCTCGGCCCACTCGCCGGTTTCGGTGTCACCTTCTCGACGATGTTCGCCAAACCCACCACCGAGTTCTACCCGGAGGAGAAGGTCCCGACGGCCCCCGGTTACCACGGCCGGCACCAGCTGAACCGGTACGCGGACGGGCTCGAGAAGTGCATCGGGTGTGAACTGTGCGCGTGGGCCTGTCCGGCCGACGCCATCTACGTCGAGGGCGCGGACAACACCGACGAGGAGCGCTACTCGCCCGGCGAACGGTACGGCCGCGTCTACCAGATCAACTACCTCCGCTGCATCGGCTGCGGCCTGTGCATCGAGGCCTGCCCGACGCGGGCGCTGACCATGACCGACGACTACGAGATGGTCGACGACAACCGCGCCGACCTGATCTACGGCAAGGACCGACTGCTGGCGCCGCTCGCGGACGGCATGGTCGCCCCGCCGCACCCGATGGCCGACGGGAAGACCGACGAGGACTACTACCGTGGCAACGTGATCGGCGAGGTGCGCCAATGACCGTCGCCGACGCCGCACTGCTGGCCGCGGAACCCCTCACCCGGACCTCCACCGGCGAGGCGGTGACGTTCTGGGTCCTGGGCGCCGTGGCGGTGATCGGCGCGCTGGGCGTGGTCGGCGCGGCCAAGGCCGTCTACTCCGCGCTCTTCCTGGCCCTGACCATGATCGTGCTGGCGGTCTTCTACATCGCCCAGGGCGCGACGTTCCTCGGCGTGGTGCAGATCGTCGTCTACACCGGCGCGGTGATGATGCTGTTCCTGTTCGTGCTCATGCTGATCGGCGTCGACTCCGCCGACTCGCTGGTGGAAACCCTGCGGGGACAACGGGTCGCGGCGATCCTGGTGGGCCTGGGGTTCGGCGTCCTGCTGGTCGGCGGCATCGGCCGGGCCGTCGCCCGGGCGAGTTTCGTCGGGCTGGACGAGCCCAACGGGCAAGGCAACGTCGAGGGTCTCGCCGAACTCATCTTCACCCGCTACGTGTGGGCCTTCGAGCTGACCGGCGCGCTGCTGATCACCGCGACCGTGGGCGCCATGGTGCTCGCGCACCGCGAACGCTTCGGCCGACGTCGGACCCAGCGGGAGCTCTCGCAGGAACGCTTCAGCACGGGCGGCCGGGTCACCCCGCTGCCCGGACCGGGCGTCTACGCACGACACAACGCCGTGGACATGGCCGCGCTGCTGCCGGACGGCACCCCCGCCCCGCTGTCGGTCAGCCGCACCCTCCGACCCCGCGAAACAAACTCTGGCGTAGGAGAACCCCACGGTGAGGAGGGCACTCGTTGAATCCCGAGAACTACCTGTACCTCGCGGCCCTGCTGTTCACGATCGGCGCCGCCGGTGTGCTGCTGCGGCGTAACGCCCTGGTGGTGTTCATGTGCATCGAACTCATGCTCAACGCCACCAACCTGGCGTTCGTGACCTTCGCCCGGATGCACGGCCACCTCGACGGACAGGTCTTCGCGTTCTTCACGATGGTGGTCGCGGCCGCCGAGGTGGTCGTCGGACTCGCGATCATCATGACCATCTTCCGGGCCCGCCGCAGCGCCTCGGTCGACGACGCGAATCTGCTGAAGTATTGAGTACCGTCGCGCTCGTCCCGGTACTTCCGTTGCTCGGCGCCGTCGTGTTGCTCCTGGGCGGCCGGCGCACCGATTCGTGGGGACACCTGCTCGGCTGCGGCGCCGCGCTGGCGTCGTTCGCCGTCGCCGCGGCCGCTTTCGTGGAGATGCTCGGCCGCGACGGCGCCGACCGCGCCGTGCACCAGACCCTGTTCAGCTGGGTGCCGGTGGCGCAGCTGCAGGTGGACTTCGGACTCCAGCTCGACCAGCTGTCGATGTGCTTCGTGCTGTTGATCACCGGGGTGGGATCACTGATCCACATCTACTCGGTCGGCTACATGGCGCACGACCCGCAGCGCCGAAAGTTCTTCGCCTACCTCAACCTTTTCCTCGCGGCCATGCTGCTGCTGGTGCTGGCGGACAACTTCCTCGGCCTGTACCTCGGCTGGGAGGGCGTCGGTCTCGCCTCGTACCTGCTCATCGGATTCTGGCAGCACAAGCCGGCCGCCGCGACGGCGGCGAAGAAGGCCTTCGTGGTCAACCGGGTCGGCGACATGGGACTGGTCGTCGCCATGATGATCATGTTCGCGACGTTCGGCTCGGTCGGATTCGCCGAGGTCTTCACCGGCGCAACGGAAGCGAGCGAGTCCACGCTCACCGCGATCGGGCTGACGCTGCTGCTGGCGGCCTGCGCCAAGTCCGCCCAGGTGCCGCTGCAGTCGTGGCTCGGCGACGCGATGGAGGGCCCGACCCCGGTGTCGGCCCTGATCCACGCCGCGACCATGGTCACCGCGGGCGTCTACCTGATCGTGCGGTGCGGGCCGATCTTCGACCTGGCCCCGGACGCGCAGCTGGCCGTGGTCGCGGTCGGCACCGTGACGCTGTTGTTCGGCGCAATCATCGGCTGCGCGAAGGACGACATCAAGAAGGCCCTCGCCGCGTCCACGATGAGCCAGATCGGCTACATGGTGCTGGCCGCCGGCCTCGGCCCGGCGGGCTACGCATTCGCGATCATGCACCTGCTGACCCACGGCTTCTTCAAGGCCGGACTCTTCCTCGGCGCGGGGTCGGTGATGCACGGGATGAACGACGAGACGGACATGCGGCGCTACGGCGGCCTGCGCGCCTTCATGCCGATCACGTATCTGACATTCGGTCTCGGGTACCTGGCCATCATCGGCGTCCCGCCGTTCGCCGGCTTCTTCTCCAAGGACAAGATCATCGAGGTGGCGTTCGCAGCCGACAGTACCGGCAGCCTCACCGTGAAGGGCCTGGTCCTCGGCACGGCCGCGCTGGTCGGTGCGGGCCTGACCGCGTTCTACATGACCCGGGTGATGCTGATGACGTTCTTCGGCAGCCGCCGGTGGCACGACGACGCGCATCCGCACGAGTCGCCGGGCGTGATGACGACGCCGATGGTGGTGCTCGCGGTGGGATCGGTCGGCGCGGGCGCGCTGCTGGCCGTCGGCTCCGCGCTGGCGGACTGGCTCGCGCCGGTGGTGGGTTCGCACCACGACGAACCGCCGATCCCGGTGTGGGCGATCACCACCGCAACCCTCGCGGTGGTGCTCGTCGGTGTCGCTGTGGCCTACCGGCGGTACGCCGCCCTGCAGATCCCGGTGACCGCCCCGACCGACGTCTCCGGGCTCACCGTCGCGGCCCGTCGGGACCTCTACGGCGACGCGGTCAACGAGGCGGTGTTCATGCGTCCCGGCGCCGAGCTGACCCGGTCACTGGTCACCGTCGACGACCGGGGCATCGACGGCGCCGTCAACGGACTTGCCGCCCTGGTCGGCGGCGTGTCGTCGCGGGTCCGGCGGTTGCAGACCGGCTTCGTCCGGTCCTACGCCCTTGCGATGTTCGCGGGCGCGGCCCTGGTGGTCGCGACGATGGTGCTGGGGAGGCTCTGGTGAACGAGATTCCCTGGTTGACCGCGCTGTGGCTGGTGCCCGCGGTGGGCGCCGTCGTGGTGATGGCGGTGCCCGCGCGGCAACGGCGACTCGCGAAGGCCCTCGCGCTGGGCGTCGCGGCGGCGGCACTGGGCGTCGCCGTCGCGGTGGCGGTCGGGTTCGACCCGGCGGGCGAGCAGTACCAGTTCGTCGAGTCGCACTCCTGGATACCGGCTTTCGGCACCCGCTACGCGCTGGGCGTGGACGGCATCGCACTGGTGCTGGTGCTGCTCACCGCGGCACTGGTGCCGCTGCTGTTGTTGGCCGGCTGGCACGACGCCGGCGCCGAGCCCGCCGAGGGCGATCGCGAATCCCGGGGCGCGCACACCTATTTCGCGCTGATCCTGATGGTCGAGGCGATGGTGCTGCTCTCGTTCGCGGCCCTCGACATCTTGTTGTTCTACATCTTCTTCGAGGCCATGTTGATCCCGCTGTACTTCCTCATCGGGGGGTTCGGCCCACGGGAGGACCGGGCGAATCGGTCGCGCGCCGCGGTGAAGTTCCTGCTGTACAACCTGTTCGGCGGACTCGTCATGCTGGCCGCGGTGATCGGCCTGTACGTGGTGACCGCCGGGGACCAGAGCCCCTTCGTCGCCGGCACCTTCGACCTCCGCGCCATTGTCGACGCGGTCTCGTCGGGCTCGCTGGTCATCGACGCACCCGTCGCCAACGCCCTGTTCCTCGGCTTCATGTTCGCCTTCGCGGTCAAGGCGCCGCTGTGGCCGCTGCACACCTGGCTGCCCGACGCCGCCGTCCAGGCCACGCCGGCCACCGCGGTGCTCATGATGGCCGTCGTCGACAAGGTCGGCACCTTCGCGATGCTGCGCTTCTGCCTGCAACTGTTCCCCGACGCGTCCCGGACGTTCGCGCCGTGGATCGTCGCGCTGTCGGTGATCGCCGTCGTGTACGGCGCCCTGCTCGCGATCGGCCAGACCGACGTGATGCGCCTGATCGCGTACACCTCGATCTCGCACTTCGGCTTCATCATCCTCGGGATCTTCGCGCTGACCAGCCAGGGGCAGGCCGGTTCCACCCTCTACATGGTCAACCACGGCATCTCCACGGCGGCGCTGTTCCTGATCGCCGGGTTCCTGGTCTCCCGCCGCGGCACCCGGGCCATCGCCGCGTTCGGCGGGGTGCAAAAGGTGGCGCCGGTGCTCGCCGGTACCTTCCTCGTCGCGGGCCTGGCCACCCTGTCCCTGCCCGGGCTGGCGCCGTTCGTCAGCGAGTTCCTCGTCCTGGTCGGCACGTACCCGCGTTACGAGGTGGCCGCGGTGATCGCGACGCTCGCGCTGGTGCTCTCCGCGGTCTACGTGCTGTGGCTCTACCAACGGGTGATGGGCGGGCCGGTCACCGAGGGCAACGAGCGGATCCGCGACCTGGTGCCCCGTGAGGTGCTGGTGGCGGCGCCGCTGCTCGCGCTGCTGCTGATCCTCGGCTTCTACCCCAAGCCGGCGCTCGACGTCATCAACCCGGCGGTGACGCAGACGTTGACGACGATCCACCAACAGGACCCGGTACCGACCATCGCCGAGCAGGACGGAGGTGCGCACCAGTGAGTCCCGCACTGTTGTCCGCGTCGAGCATCGAGACGCCGAGTGTCGAGTACAGCCTGCTCGCACCGATGCTCATCGTGTTCGGCGTCGCCGCCGCCGGGGTCCTGGTCGAGGCCTTCGCGCCGCGCCGCCTCCGGTACGGCTGCCACCTGGTGCTCAGCCTCGGCGGACTCGTCGCGGCGTTCGTCGCCGTCGTGGCGCTGGCCGGGACGGAGGAGTCCGCGGTGGCGGGCGCGGTCGCGATCGACGGCCCGACCCTGTTCCTGCAGGGCACGATCCTGCTCGTCTCGATCCTGGCGATCGCGCTGATCGCCGAACGTCGCATCGACCGGGCGGGCACCGGGAAGGCCGGGGCCGGGCGCGCGGACGCGTTCGCCCCGCAGGCGTCCGCGGTCCCGGGCAGCGTCGCCGAGCTCGAGGCGACCCGGGCCGGCGTCGTCCAGACCGAGGTGTTCCCGCTGACCCTGTTCGCGGTCGGCGGCATGCTGCTGTTCCCCGCGTCGAACGACCTGCTCACCATGTTCGTGGCGCTCGAGGTGTTCTCGCTGCCGCTGTACCTGCTGTGCGGGCTGGCGCGCAGGCGTCGGCTGCTCTCGCAGGAGGCGGCGATCAAGTACTTCCTGCTCGGCGCCTTCTCGTCGGCGTTCTTCCTCTTCGGCACGGCCCTGCTGTACGGGTACTCCGGGACGGTGTCGCTGACGGGCATCGCCGACGCGATCGCGGCGGACGCCGGTGAGCGGCCGCTGGCGCTGATGGGTGCGGGCCTGCTGTCGGTGGGTCTGCTGTTCAAGGTCGGTGCGGTGCCGTTCCATTCGTGGATCCCCGACGTGTACCAGGGCGCCCCCACCCCGATCACCGCGTTCATGGCGTCGGCCACCAAGGTCGCCGCGTTCGGCGCGATGCTGCGGGTCTTCTACGTCGCCCTGCCGGGCCTGCAGACGGACTGGCGGCCGATGCTGTGGGCCGTCGCCGTCCTCACGATGCTGGTCGCCTCGGTGCTGGCGGTGACGCAGACCGACGTCAAGCGGATGCTCGCGTACTCCTCGGTCTCGCATGTCGGGTTCGTCCTCACCGGGCTGATCGCCGGCAGCCACGACGGGCTCTCGTCGACGCTGTTCTACCTGCTCGCCTACAGCTTCAGCGCGCTCGGCGGTTTCGCCGTCGTCGGCCTGGTGCGCGGACCCGACGGCGAGGCGACCACGATGTCGCAGTGGGCGGGGCTCGGACGGCGCTCGCCGCTGCTCGGCAGCGTCTTCGCACTGTTCCTGCTCGCGTACGCCGGCATCCCGTTGACCAGCGGGTTCGTCGCCAAGTTCGCGGTCTTCCAGGCCGCGCTCGCCGGCGGCGCCCTGCCCCTGGTGCTGGTAGGTGTGGTCGCCAGTGCGATCGCGGCGTTCTTCTACGTGCGGGTGATCGTGCTGATGTTCTTCGCAGAGCCACCGACCGACGAGCCGGTGGTCGCCGTGCCCAGCCCCGGGACAGGCTTTGCCATCGCGGTGGCCGCCGCGGTGACGGTGGTTCTGGGGATCGCGCCGCAGCCGGTGCTGGACCTGGTGGACCAGGCCGCGTCGTTCCTGCACTGACCGGGCGCCGGTGGGCGGCGGGCGGCGGGCGGGTAGAACTGTCCTGTGAACCCCCTGCTCACCCTCTTCGACGCGGAGATCCACCTCGGCGGCGCCACCATCCTCTGGCGTGAGGTGGTCGGCAACGCCTTCGGCATCGCCTCCGCCGTCGGCGGGATGCGGCGCGTGGTGTGGGCCTGGCCGGTCGGCATCGCCGGAAATGCGTTGCTGTTCACCGTGTTCATGGGTGCGCTGTTCCACACCCCGCAGGAGCTGAACCTGTACGGGCAGGCCGGGCGTCAGCTGTTGTTCATCACCGTCAGTGTCTACGGCTGGACCCGGTGGTTGCAGTCCCGGCACGACTCCGGCGCGGCGGTGCTGCCGCACTGGGCGTCCACCCGGCAACGAACAGCCATGGCCCTGACCATGATCGTGGGCACCGTGGTCTTCGCTCAGGTCTTCGGAATGCTCGGGTCCTACGGTCGCTGGGCGGAGGCGTGGATCTTCACGGGCTCGGTGCTGGCCACCTACGGCATGGCCCGGGGCTGGACCGAGTTCTGGCTGATCTGGATCGGCGTCGACGTGGTCGGGGTTCCGCTGCTGCTGAAGGCGGGCTTCTACCCGTCGGCCGTGCTGTACCTGGTGTACGCGGTGTTCGTACTGTGGGGTTTCGCGGTGTGGCTACAGATCCAGCGCACAGCATCTGACCACGCGGGCAGGCGTGTCTAACCAACCCCTAAGAGTTCGCTAACCACCGCCGAGTTTTCCGCCCATAACTTCGTTGGTGTCGAGGCCACCCGGGCCGCGGCACCGAGCGAGGAGATCACCCGTGCGCAAGGCTCTCAGCAACAACACCACCCGTCGGCGAGCGGCGGTCACCGCCTTCGGACTCACCGCTGCCGCAGCGTTCGCCGTGCCCGGCGTGGCCTGGGCCAACGACGCCATCCCCAGCACCGCGCCCGTCGTCGTCTCCGTCCCCGCCACGCAGACCGTCCCCGCAGCGCTGTCCGAACCCACCGTCGCCGGGTGCGCCACCGCCCCCGCCCACGTCCTGAGTCCGGAGGAGGTCGACGCACTGGTCGCGAACGGCGAGCTCGTCGTGGCAACGACGGTGCCCTCGGCCGCCGGCGATACCGCGGGCGACCCGTCGGTGACCGTCATCCGGACCGACGCGGTCGACATGGGCACCGCCGTGCCGTCGGCTGCCGCCCAGGCCGTGGACGACGCGTCGGCAACGGCCATCCGGCTGGCCGAGCTCGTCGGCCAGGGCCAGGCCGTCGCGGACCTGATCGCACGGGGTGCGGACGCGCTGGCGGGCCCGGACGCCGCCGTCACGCTGGCACTGCCGGCCTGCTGACCCGGTGCGATCCGCGGGCGCCCGAACGTCCCCCCTGCTCGCTCCGGGCACTATGGATCGAGTGAATGACAGCGCCCGCATCCTGATCGTCGACGACGACTCCAAGGTCCTCTCGTCCCTGACTCGGGGGCTCCGTCTGTCCGGTTTCGAGGTCGAGACCGCGCACGACGGGGCCTCCGCGCTGCGCGCCGTGGTGGCCACCGGGCCCGACGCGCTCGTGCTGGACGTGAACATGCCCGGCCTCGACGGCGTCGGCGTGGTCACCGCGCTGCGGGCGATGGGCAACGAGGTGCCGATCTGCGTGCTGAGCGCCCGCAGCTCGGTGGGCGACCGGATCGCGGGGCTCGAGGCCGGCGCGGACGACTACCTGACCAAGCCGTTCGAGCTGGGCGAGCTGGTGGCGCGGCTGCGCGCGCTGCTGCGTCGGGCACCCCGCACGCCGACCCCGGCGGGCGTCGTCAGCGTGGGTGCACTGGAGGTGGACCTTCCCGGGCGCCGTGCCCACGTCGGCGGGCACCGCATCGACCTGACCAAACGCGAGTTCGACCTGCTCGGTGTGCTCGCCGAGAACGCGGGGATCGTGCTCAGCCGGCCGCAGCTGATGCGTCTGGTGTGGGGCTACGACTTCGACGCAGACACCAATGTCGTCGACGTCTTCGTCACGTACATTCGCAGGAAGCTGGAGGCGACGGGGAAACCACGGGTGCTGCACACCGTGCGGGGCGTCGGGTTCGTGTTGCGGGACCAGCCGTGAGCGGCCGGCGCCGATCGCTGTCCCTGCGGACCCGGGTGGCGCTGGTGTCGGCACTGGCGGCGGCCATCGTCATCGCCGCGATCGGTGTCGCGTTCGCCGTGTTCCTGCGAGTGAACGGATCCGCTCAGCTGGACCGCACGCTCGACTCGGTGGCGTTGAGCGTGCCTGCAGAGTCGACGATCCCGGCGCGAACCATGGTGATCCCGGACCTGCCGACCGTCGGTCCGGCAGTCCCCGTACCGACGTCGGACCCGTACGTGCTCGATCCCGGTTCGGTACGCACGGAATCCGTGGCCGGGACGCCGGTGCGCGCCCGCGACGTCCAGGTCAGCGGCGCGGCAGGCACCTACCTCGCCGTCAGCGTTCCGGAGGACGCACTGGCCGTGGCGATCCGGCAACAACAGTGGCAGGTCGCGGCCGCGGCGGTGGTGGCGATCGCGGTGGCAGCGGGACTCGGATGGCTGCTGGCCGGCCGGGCCGTGCGGCCCCTGCAGAGGCTCGCGGCGGCCACGCACACCGTCGGTGACGACCCGGCCGCCGTGCTGCCGAACGTTCGGGGCGCCCGGGAGGCGGAGGAGCTCTCCGAGGCGATTGCCAAGATGCTCGGCCGAATGCAGCAGGCGCGCAACCGGACCCAGGGTGCGCTCGGCTCGGCCCGCGACTTCGCCGCGGTGTCCGCACACGAGTTGCGCACCCCGCTGACCTCGATGCGCACCGACCTCGAGGTGCTGGCCACCATGCCGCTGTCCGACGAGCAGCGCGCCGAGGTCGTGCACGACCTGCTCGTGACCCAGCGGGAGGTCGAGGCGACGCTCGCGGACCTCGAGCGCCTGGCGGTCGGCGAACTGTCCGACGCCGCCGACCACGAGGAGGTCGACCTCGTCGAACTTGCCGATCGCTGCGTGCAGGAATCCGCCCGGCGGCTACCCGACCTCGACATCGAGCTTCGCGGCCCGGACGCGGTCGTCGTGCGCGGCATTCCGTCCGGGCTGCGGCTGGTGCTCGACAACGCGATCGCCAACGCGGTCCGTCACGGCGACGCGGACCGGGTACGGATCACCCTCGCCGAGAACGACACTCACGGCATCGACGTCACCGTCGACGACGACGGCACCGGCATCCCCGAACACGAACGGGCGTCGCTGTTCGCGAGGTTCGCCCGCGGGTCCACCGCGCATGCCGAGGGCTCCGGGCTCGGGCTGGCGCTGATCGCCCAACAGGCCGCGCTGCACGGTGGCACCGCCGAACTGTCCGAGAGCCCGCTCGGCGGCACCCGGCTGTGGCTTCGGCTGCCCGCGCCGCACGCTCACCCGGCCGGCTAGATGCCGGCGCGGCGGACCAGGGCGTCGGTCAGGCTCGGCGAGAGGGTGTCGAGCACACGCAGGAGCTCCGCGTACGCGGGCATCACCTCGACCGGGCGGGTCGCGATGGCGTCCGCCAGCCAGAGCGCCGCCTGCCGAGGGGTGAGCGCCGGCATGGCGTCGTAGTCCTTGGTCGGCGCGATCATCGGGGTGCGGATCAGCGGGAAGTGCACGGTGGACACCGAGACGCCACGGCCGGCCACCTCCGCGCCCAGGTCGCGGCCGAAGGAGCTGATCGCGGACTTCGACGCGTGGTAGGCCGCGAACTTCGGCATCACCCGCCCGGGGACGCCCCACGTCGCGACGTTCACCACGTGGCCGCTCCCCCGCTCGAGCATCGACGGCAGCAGCGCCAGCGTCAGCCGAACCGGCCCGAAGTAGTTGAGCGCCATGGTGCGTTCGTAGTCGTGGAAACGGTCGGTCGTGTCCTCGACGGTGCGACGGATGGACCGGCCGGCATTGTTGACCAGCACGTCGACCGGGCCGATGTCGGCCGCCACCCTGCGCGCCAGTTCCGCGACGGCGTCCGGGTCGGTGAGGTCGCACGGCAACGCCTCCGCCGTCCCGCCCGAGCGACGGACCTCGTCCCGCACCGCCTCGAGACCCTCCGCCCCGCGCGCGACGAGCACCAGACGCGCACCCCGGTCGGCAAGTAGGTGCGCCGCCGCCTCCCCCACGCCGGACGACGCGCCGGTGAGCAGGACCGTCCGGCCGGCGATCGGGTGCTCACGGGTCGGGAGCACCCGCGCCGCGAGGCCGCGCACCGACGGCAGCGGGTTCAGGGCCGCACGGGCGAGGATCTGAGCTATCACGACGATCTCCCTCGGGTCGGGTGGTCTGGGTCGTGCCGGGGCGAGCGGAGCGACGGGGGGATGTGCGGCTACAGGAACAGCGCGTCCACGGCGACGGGGTCGACGGCGTCGAGCGTGGCGGGCGACCAGGACGGGTTGCGGTCCTTGTCCACCAGCACCGCGCGCACCCCCTCCGCGAAGTCGGGGCCCGAGGTGACCGGTCCGGTGAGGGCCAGTTCGCGGCACAGGCACTGCCGCAGGTCGTCCGCCGCACCCCGCCGGATCAGCTCTGCAGTGACGAACATGCTGGTCGGCGAGTGGGCCGCCAGCATGTTCCGGGTCTCGACGGTCCACTCGTCGTCATCGGTGAGGCGGGCCGCCATGTCCGCGGGTGTGCCCGTGCCGAACACCTCGTCGATCCGGGCCTGCCGCGCGGCCAGCGGGGCCTCCGGAGCGGGCTCGGCGAACTTCTCCAACGCCGCGTCGACGCCGGTGCCGCCGCGGATCGCGTCCGCCAGCGCGGCCAACTGCGCGCTCGGCACGTAGTGGGTGGCCAGGCCGAACGCCAGCGCGTCGCCGGCCGACGCCCGGGCCCCGGTCAGACCCAGGTACATGCCCGACGCCCCCGCCAGCCGTGGCAGGAAGTAGCTCGCGCCCACGTCGGGGTAGAAGCCGATCGCGGTCTCCGGCATGGCCAGCATCGCCTTCTCCGTGACCACCCGGACGCTGCCGTGCACCGAGATGCCGAGGCCGCCGCCCATCGCGGCCCCGTCGATCAGCGCGACGTACGGCTTGGGGTACTCGCCGATCAGCTGGTTGAGCCGGTACTCGGTGTCGAAGAAGTCGTGCACGAACGCGGCTTCGCCCTGCAGCGCCGCGTCCCGGACCGCCTTGATGTCCCCACCCGCGCAGAAGGCGCGCTCGGAGGCGCTGGTCACCAGCACCGACGAGATCTCCGGGTCGTCGCGCCACCGCAGCAGCGGTTCGTACATGTCGCGGATCATGCTGGAGTCCAGCGCATTGAGCGCCTTCGGCCGGTCCAGCACAATCTCACCGACACCGCCCGACACGCTGGTCCTGATGAAGCTCATTGACACTCCCGTCCGCCGCACTCGTACTGCCGGGTGCCAGCCTGCCAGGTCGGCCGCGCACCACTCGGACCGGCCATCCGGCTACTGCACGACCAGGAGCACCTTGCCGCAGGCGTGCCCGGTCTCGACCTTCTCGAGCGCGGCCTGCGCCTGCGCGAAGGGATAGACCCGTTCCACCTGCACCTGGATCCGGCCCGCCGCCACCTCCGCGGCGAGCCCGGCCAGTTCGACCACTGAATCGCGGCCGTGTGCGATCTGCTCGACGCGCACGCCGCGCTCGGGCGACATCTCGTCACCGGAGACGGTCACCACCCGTCCGCCCTCCCGGACGGCCCGCATGCTGGGCGTCCCGGTCCCGGGCTGGATCGCCAGCGCCCCGTCGACGCCACCCGGCGTCCAGTTCCTCACCTGCTCGGGCCAGTCGGCATCGCGGTAGTCCACGGCCCGCTCCGCGCCGAGGGAGTGGAGGTAGGCGTGGTTCTTCGACGACGCGGATGCGGCGACGCGCACACCGCGCGCCCGCGCCAGTTGGATCGCGAGGGTCCCGATCGCGCCGGACGCGCCGGCCACGAACACGCTCTGTCCCGGCCGGAGGTCGAGGCCCCGAAGGCCCGCCGACGCCACGGTGCCGGCGACCGGGAGGGCGGCGGCGGCGACCGCACCGAGGCCGTCCGGGATGGGCACCAGCGCCGTCGCGGACACGGCGGCGAACTCGGCCCAGGTGCCGCCCTTGCGCTGCATGCTGCTGACGAACATGACCCGGTCCCCGGGCCGGTGCGCGGCGGCGCAGCGGCCGACCTCCTCGACGATTCCGGTGGCTTCGACACCGATCGGGTACGGGTACTCGGCGTCCTCGGGCAGGAACCGTCGGTCGTGGACGCCGACGCCGATCGCGACGATCCGGACCAGCACCTCGTCGTCGTCGATCGTGGGCACCGGGACCTCCAAGGGGGTCAACGCCCGCCCTGGTCCGTTCAGCCCGATCGCTCGCATGACACAGCCGTCTCAGGAGGCGGGTGGATTCACGAGGAGGTCCCACTTGTTGGAGGTCAGATGGAAGCTCGGCAGGTCCTTCAGCGAGATCACGGTCTCGAAGGTGCGTTCGTACCCGGTGTGCGAGATCAGCCATTCGCCGGTCGTGTCCCGCACGTACTCGTCGTGGTAGAAAGCCGTGCCGCGCACCAACATTCCGTCCTCCGGAATGATCACCGTGTCGGACAACGCCCAGACGCCCGCGGCGGTGTCACCGTCCACCTCGATCTCGGGCTGGCCGCACCGGTACTCGGTGAGCATGTGCGGGCCGAGGGTGACCTCCATGAACGACACCAGCGCCTCCCGGTCCTCGAACCGCAGGTACTCCCCGTAGGTCGCGGTGGCCTCGGGAATCAGCGTGTCCCGGAACAGCACCCAGTCCTTGGTGTCGAGGGCACGCAGGTACCGGTACTTGAGCCTGCTGATCAACGCGACAGCCTCGAGGTCCATCTACCAAGGCTAGGCCACCCCGACCGGGAGGGCAGGGCGAATCGTCCCCCTGACCGCCCGAATTCGACCACTCGACTAGTCGAGTTCGGCGGCCAGTTCCATCCAGCGTTCCTCGACGGAGTCCTTCTCCGCCAGCACCTGACGCAGCTCCGCGTCGAGGTCCTGCAGCCGCTGCTGGTCGGTGGACGCCTCCGCGAGCGCGGCGTGCAGCGCCTTCTCGCGGTCGTCGAGCTTGGCGACCTGCCGCTCGAGCTTGCTCAGCTCCTTGCGCGCGGCGCGATCGGCGGCGCCGTCGCGGGCCGCCGCGGACGCGCCCGAAC
>NZ_JBFUHZ010000019.1:0-54399 GCF_056402135.1 Rhodococcus sp. P4_C10
CTGGACCGACGCCCACCACATTCGGCACTGGAGCGACGGCGGTCCCACCGCCCTGTCCAACCTCGTGCTGCTCTGCAAGAAGCACCACACGATCATCCACAGGAACCACTGGGCCGTGCAGATCGAATCGGACGGGTTCCCGTCGTTCACCCCACCCGCGTGGGTGGACCCGCTGCGAAGACCCAGGCCGGCCCACAACCGGCGCGTGAACCACGGAGCCTGACCAGGCAAGGCCTCAACACTCACCCACAACCAGACCGGTTGCGGCCGAGACACACTCGGCCGCAATCGGTCTGCACTGTTTCGGCACCCAATCGATGACAGCGCCCAGCCCGCGTCGGGGACAAACCGCCTCGAGCGACCTCAGTCCTCCACGATCCGCTCGGTCAGCCGAACCGTCACCGTCGCCCCTGCCTCCTTGCCGATGGCCCGGCGGACATCCGCCTTGACCGGCAGCTTGTGCGTGCCGTCGCCCATGGCCATGAACGAACTGCGGAACGGGTGACCGTCGACGGTGCCGCCGACCTTCACCAGGCCCCGGGTGCCGAAGAACTCCACCGACTGCGGCCACACCACGTACGTCCAACCGCCCTTGTTCGGGCTCTTCTGCAGTACCGCCGTGAACTCCTGATCCAACATCGGATCTCCTCCCAGCCTGTCGACCGCCTACCTACGACAGCTTCCACCGAGGTAGACCCGCCGGCGCGCGCAAACTCATCGACCTCAGCGGATCGGCGTGCCGACCGGGACGTTGACGAAGCTGGGCGCGTTCGGATCCAGCACCAGACGCTGCGGCCCCAGGCCGCTCTCGTCGAGCAGCGGGCGAAGCAACAAACCCTTGGGGAAGTTGGCGGCGTACACGTCGACCCTGAGCCGGTGGCCGGGGGCCAGCACCGCATCGGTGGCGGTCAGGCCCACGTCCAGCGCGAGGGGCTGCCCGGGAACCACGGGCTGCCGGCTGTCCAGGGTCAGCCGGTAGAACGGGTCGGTGAAGTCCCCGTTCGCCGACTTCCCACTCTTCGCGTCGTCGATCGCACGCAGCGACGACGTGAGCTGTCCGCTGGTGAGCACCGTCGAAGTCCCGTCCGGCGCAACGTCGTTGAGGGTGGCGGCCCAGTAGCCGTCGGTGGCGTCGAGCACGGTGTTCAGGTGCACGTTCACCGAGCCGGAGATCTCCGTCCGAACGGTGACCGGCTCGCTGGTGAAGCTGAGCGCGTTCTGCTGACTGAACCTCGAGTCCTTGCCGCAGGCGTCGAGTACCGCCGTGATGCCGATCGTCTGCTGCGCGGAGTCCCGTGAGCACAGCGTCGCCAGGCCCGGCGCGACCGTCAGTGTCGCGCCGTCGGCGGGCTTGGTTGCCACCAGGCTGCCGTCGTGGATGCTGCCGTTCGCGGTGCCGCTCGACCGCGCGTCGAGGTACATCCGCTGATGCGTCATGCCCGACCGCGGGAACTGGTCGGTGCTGGTCCAGCCGCCGCCCTGCTGGTAGAGGGTGGCCGGGCCGTAGCTGTCGATCCCGTTGTCGATGCCCTTGAGCCAGCGGTCGAACCAGGCGCGCTGCAGCACGTCGAGCCGCGGCGGGTTGCCTGGCTCACCGAACGCGGAGCCGAAGCTCAGGTGGTAGGTGTCGCCCATGATCAGCTGCTTCTGGCCGGGCGGCAGCGGGATGGCGTTGTAGATCTTCGGCTCGCTGTTGGCGAAGATGTCGTGCCACCCGCCGTAGACCATCGTCGGGGTGGTGATGTTCTCCGGACTCGAGGCCAGGTCGCGGCGCAACGAGCTGTCTTCCGCGAGAAGAGTTTTCAGATCCGGCGTGACGGCGTCGACACTCGGCACGGTGAGGGCGTTGAGCAGCAGCGGCACGAAGGTGAGCGGGTCGGACTGCCGGTCCGCCAACCATTTCCAGTCGAAGGTCCCGTTGAGGAGCGACTGCACGTCCGGAAGCCACTTCGTCCCGTTGACCGCGGCCAGCCACACCGGCATGAAGCCGATGCCGATGCCGCCTCCCGGCGCGACCACGTCACGCAGGATGTCGCCGCCGGGCTCGATCGGGACGATGGCCTTCAGCGCGGCCGGACGCTTGCTCGCTGCCTGCACCTGGTTGATCGCGGAGTAGGACACCCCGTTCATGCCGACCTTGCCGTCCGACCACTGCTGCTTCGACGCCCAGTCGATGGTCTCGAGGGTGTCCTGCTGCTCCCGGGACTGGAAGACCTGCCAGGCTCCCTGCGAGAACCCGGTCCCGCGAACGTCGACGACCACCTGGGTGTAGCCGCTCTGGATCAGCTTGGGGTCGACGCTGAACGTCCTCAGTCCGCCGCCGGAGGCCGTCTTGATCAGGTCGGCGAGACCACTGACCGGGGTACCCGACAGGTTCAGGTTCCGGGCGAAGTCCATGATCGGCTCGCCGAGCTGCGGGACCGAGAGCGCCGCGTTCGCGACCGCCGAGACCAGCTTCGTGTACGGGGTCATGTTGACGACGACGGGCGTCTTCGTGTCCACGGCCCGTCCGGCCGCATCCGCCGGCCGGTACACATTGGCCTTGAGCACCACCCCGTCGCTCATGGTGATCGGCACGTCCCACTCGGTGTGCACGCCGGGGTACTGCTGCGGGCCGTCGGTGGTCTCGGTCCACTGCGCCCCGAGGCTCCCGCCGTCCGGGGTGACGGCCGCGGCCGGGGGTGCGAGCGGCAGCATCAGCAGAACCCCGACTGCGGTCACCAGCGCGGCCTTTGCCACCTTCACGGTCAACGTCTCTCCCCTGTCGACGAACGGACTGCCCGCTCACCGAGGCCGGAACGACCCGCAATTCGGGCACCAACCTGCGAGGACGGACAGTACCGCGAAACACTAGGCGTGGATTAGCGGTTAACTTTTACACTGTAACGAAGCTCACAGCCGGCCGCTCGGCCGGTCCGCCCGGATCCACCGGCCATCAGAAACCGGACGCGAGCAGGCCCCGAGCAACGCTGCTCGGGGCCTGCTTCGACGTACCTGACGGGTCGCTACCGCGGCATCACTACCGGGTGACCGCGCACGCCTGACCCGTTTCGCGCTGACGCAGTTCCGTCTTCCGGATCTTGCCGGTGGCGGTGCGCGGCAGCTCCGAGATGAACTCCACCCGGGTGGGGCACTTGAAGTGTGCGAGGCGCTCCCGGGCATACGACACGAGCGCCTCGGCGGTCACCTCCGCACCCTCCTCCACGACCGCGTAGGCCACCACCGTCTCGCCCCACTTGTCGTCCGGCACACCGATTGTCGCGACCTCGACAATGCCCGGGAACCGACACAGGACCTGCTCGACCTCGATCGGGTAGACGTTCTCGCCGCCCGTGATGATCATGTCCTTCTTCCTGTCGACCAGGGTGATGAAACCCTCGTCGTCGACCCGGCCCAGGTCGCCGGTGTGGAACCAGCCGTCCCGGAAGGCCTCCGCGGTGGCCTCCGGACGCATCCAGTAGCCGGCGGCCACATTGGCGCCGCGTACCACCAGCTCACCCACCTGGCCGGTCGGCACCTCCACCCCGTTCGGATCGACGATCCGGGTGTCGATCGCGAACAGCGCCCGGCCGACCGAGCCCGCCTTCGTCTTCACGTACTCGGCATCGAGGAACGAGATCCCCGGGGCCGCCTCGGTCATCCCGAATCCCTCCTGGAAGGGCACCCCCAACTCGGTGTAGAAGTCGATGACGGGCAGCGGGGTCGGCGCACCGGAGGAGAGCGCGAGGTCCAGCGCCGACAGGTCGTACGACGCGAGGTTCGGGATCCGCATCAACGCGGCCCACATGGCGGGCACCATGAGCTGGACCGTCGCGCGCTCGCGCGCCATCAACTCCAGCGTCCCGACGGGATCGAATGCCGGCACGATGACATTGCGAGCGCCCATGTAGAAGAACGGCAGCGTGTGCATGCCCAGCCCGCCGATGTGGAACATCGGTGTCACCGTGACGGTCACGTCGGTCTTGCGCAGGCCGCGTCCCACGGTCGAGGCGACGTTCTGTGCGTTGGCGATGGTGTTGGCATGCGAGAGCATCGCGCCCTTGGGCTGCCCCGTCGTCCCCGAGGTGTACATGATCATCGCGATGTCACGGGGATCGACGTCCATGTCCAGGCGGGTCGAGGCCCCGGACGCGAGGAGTTCCTCGTACGCGGCGCCGACCTCGACCACGTGCCGCACCCGGACCCCCTGCTCCTCGAGCGCGACCCGCCCCGCGGAGAACTGCTCGTGGAGGACCAGTACGTCCGCGCCGAGATCGGCCAGGATGTAACCGATCTCGGGAGCGGAGAGCCGGAAGTTGATCGGCGAGAAGACGGCCCCGATCTTCGCGCAGGCGAAGAGGGTCTCCAGCAACTCCACCGAGTTGGCCATGAGCACCGCGACCCGGTCCCCGCGTCGCACCCCGAGCCGGTCGACGAAGGCGTGCGCCAACCGGTTGGTCCTGGTCTCGAATTCCCCGTAGGTCCAGCGCTTGTCGCCGCAGACGAACGCGACACTGTCCCCGTCGAGTTGGGCACGTCTCGTCGCCCAGCGGCCAATTCCGTTGTCCATGAAGTCCTCCTGAAGATTGCTACGCCAGCGGGGATGGTGGGTCGGTGAGGAAGGTGAGGCGGCGAGAGAGGGTGGTGCGGGTGACTACGGGGTCATCTTCTGCGTCGTGCGGGCCAGGATCGAGGTGAAGTCGACACCGCGCGAGAGCGTGCCGTAGACGCTCCCCCGGTCTCCGGCCAGCCGGGAGCCGATGAAGGCATCCGAGACCGCGGGGTTGCCGTGCCGGGCGAGGAGCGAGCCCTGCAGGACCAGCGCCATCCGCTCGATCATCCGGCGGGCCCCGATCTCGACGTTGTCGGGGCTGGCCAGGTCCGCCTTCATCGAACGGACGGCCTCGTCGAGCCGCGCGTCCGCGCCCGCGGCGAGGTCCACCTCGTCGAAGAACGCCTCGACGCTCTGCGGGGACTTCGCCATCGCGCGCAGCACGTCCAGCGCCGCGACGTTGCCGCTGCCCTCCCAGATGCCGTTGAGCGGAGCCTCCCGGTAGAGCCGCGGCATGCCGGACTCCTCGATGTACCCGTTGCCGCCCAGGCACTCGAGCGACTCGGCGGCGTGCTGCGGCCAGCGCTTGCAGACCCAGTACTTGCCGATGGCCAGCGCCAGTCGCTGGAACGCGGCCTCGGACTCGTCGCCGCGGATGGCACGGTCGTTGGCGCCGGCGAGGCGCATCATCAGGGTGGTCGCGGCCTCGGACTCGACGGCCAGGTCGGCGAGGACGTTGCGCATCAGCGGCTGGTCGATCAGGTAGCTGCCGAACGCCTTGCGGTAGGTCGCGTGGTGCGCGGCGAACGTGACGCCCTGACGCATGCCCGCGGCGGCGCCGGTGAGGCAGTCCAGCCGGGTCATGTTGACCATCTTGATCATGGTGGGGACGCCACGCCCCTCCTCGCCCACCCGCCAGGCCAGCGCGTTGTGGTACTCGATCTCGGAGGAGGCGTTGGACCGGTTGCCCAGCTTGTCCTTGAGCCGCATCAGCTGCATCGGGTTCAGGGTGCCGTCGGGCTGGACCCGGGGCACGAAGAAGCACGTCACGCCCGCCTTGGTCTGCGCGAGGGCGAGGAAGACGTCGGCCATCGGCGCCGAGGTGAACCACTTGTGCCCGAGCAGGCGGTAGCTGCCGTCGGGCTGCTCGGTGGCGACGGTGGTGTTGGCGCGGATGTCGGAGCCGCCCTGCTTCTCCGTCATGGACATGCTCGCGATCAGGCCCGCCTTTGTCAGCGGCGCGCGCAGCCCGACCTCGTAGTTGGCGTTGCTGAGCAGCGGCTCGTAGACGGCGGCCAGCTCCGGGTTGGCCCGCAGCGCCGGGATGGCCGAGTAGGTGGCGGAGATCGGGCAGGTGTGGCCGGCGTCGACTCGCCAGGTGTAGAACTTCGCGGCCCGCGCCACGTGGGCGCCCGGCCGCTCGTCGCTCCAGGCCGCACCGTGCAGGCCGTAACGGACCGAGGTGCGCATCATCTCGTGCCAGGCCGGATGGAACTCGACCTCGTCGGCCCGGTTCCCGTAGCGGTCGTGGGTGTGCAGGATCGGCGGGTTCTCGTTGGCCAGCCGGCCCCACTCCTGCGCCTCGAAGGTGCCACCGAGCCGGCCGAGCTCGTGGACCTCGTCGGCGGCCCAACCCGCGCCCTCGCGGTCCAGGCCCTCGAGCAACGCCGGATCGTCAGCGGCGTCGAAGTCCACCAGTCGCGGTACCTGATTGAAAACCTCATGGGTCTGCATGGCGCTACTCCTCCGGTCGGGCAAATCTCCGTGGGCCTGGTGTGGCCGTTGTCACAATTAATATTACATATTTCTGACGTTTGTGGAAGATCCGTAATTTTTGCGGCGGTCGTATACCGTTGTCCCCCATCGACAGGGGCGGCGCGTAGCACGTGAATCGCCGACGACCTGGACAAATACGACAGATCGAGAACCTGCCGCGGCGGCAGCGGGGAGGAAGGCCATGACCGGGGCAGGGGCGGGTGAGGGTGGGCAACTCTCGCTTCGACGGCTCACCGCACGCTCGGTGGTGCTCAGCGTCCTGCTGAGCCTGCACCCGCCGGCGCTTGCCGTGCGCGACCTCGTCCGGGCGGTCGAGATGTTCGACATCTCCGAGTCCGCACTGCGGGTGGCACTGACCCGCATGGTCGCCGCGGGCGACCTCGAGCGCGCCGACCACACCTACCGACTCAGCCGCCGACTGCTGGACCGTCAGCGCCGCCAGGACGAAGCAATTGCACCGAAACTTCTTCCGTGGCAAGGCGACTGGGACATCGCCGTGATCACCACCACCGGCCGGAGCGCCGCAGACCGCGCCGCACTTCGAGCCGACCTCGACCTGCAGCGCCTCGGCGAGGTCCGCGAGGGCGTGTGGATGCGTCCGGCGAACCTCAGCCAGGAGTGGCCGCCGCACCTGGACAGTCAGATCCGCAGGTTCACCGGCCGGCCGAACGAGGACCCCCAGGGCCTGGCCCGCGACCTGTGGGACCTGGACGGCTGGGCCTCGACCGCCGAGGAACTCCTCGCCCTGTTCGGCGAGGCAAGCCGGCGCGTGGATCGCTTCACCGTCACCGCGGCGAGCATCCGCCACCTGCTGCGCGATCCCGCACTGCCGCCCGAGCTGCTGCCGTCGACCTGGCCGGGTCCCGCGCTGCGCGCCGCCTGCGCCGCCTACGAGGCGGAATTCCTTGCGCTGCGGGCCACCGCCGTCCACCCCGGGGCCACCGCCTCGACCCCGCGGGCTGCCACCGCCGCCGAGTAGCGGCCCTCGGTCACCGGACGACGGGCCCCGCCGTGGGATCTGGCACCGCCGACCCGGGCAATCACCGGCGTAATCTGCACACATGCCGCGGCGCGGTGGCCGAGTCGTTCCGCGCCCGCAGCTGGGACCTGTTCACCAACTCGACAACTTGCCATGGGATAACGAAGCGACAGCCAGCCGACTTAAGAGAAGGACCCCCGGGTTTGCAACTCCAGTCACAGACGGACCGATCCGAGCTGATCCCTCCGACCTTCCTGCGTTCGTCGTCGGCGCCCGCACCGCGCACCCTCGTCGACATCGTCACCGCGACCGCCGAGACGTTCCCGGACGCACCCGCCATCGACGACGGTCACGTCACGCTGAGCTACGCCGAACTGCTCGACGAGATCCGGGAGGGCGCACGGCGACTCGGCGAGGCCGGGGTCGGCGGCGGCGACCGGGTGGGCATCCGGATGCCGTCCGGCTCCCGCGACCTCTACCTGGCGATCCTGTCCGTGCTCGCGGCCGGCGCGGCCTACGTGCCGGTGGACGCCGACGACCCCGAGGAGCGGGCCGAGTTGGTGTTCGGCGAGGCCCAGGTGACCGCGGTCCTCACCGGGGGCCGGCCGCTGCCGGGCACCGCGCCGAGCCGCGAGGTCCCGGCCACGCCGCGCCCGCCGACCCTCGACGACGACGCCTGGATCATCTTCACCTCGGGCTCCACCGGCACCCCCAAGGGCGTCGCCGTCAGCCACCGCAGCGCCGCCGCGTTCGTCGACGCCGAGGCCCGGATGTTCCTGCAGCAGGAGCCGATCGGCCCCGGCGACCGGGTGCTGGCCGGCCTGTCCGTCGCCTTCGACGCCTCCTGCGAGGAGATGTGGCTGGCCTGGCGGCACGGCGCCTGCCTGGTCCCCGCTCCCCGCGCGCTGGTCCGCAGCGGCATGGACCTCGGCCCGTGGCTGGTCTCCCGCGACGTCAGCATCGTCTCCACCGTCCCCACCCTCGCCGCACTGTGGCCCGCCGAGGCCCTCGAGGCGGTGCGGCTGCTGATCTTCGGCGGCGAGGCCTGCCCGCCGGAACTGGCCGAACGCCTCGCCGTCGAGGGCCGCGAGGTGTGGAACACCTACGGCCCCACCGAGGCCACCGTGGTCGCCTGCGCCGCGCCGATGGACGGCGTCGGCCCGGTCCGCATCGGGCTGCCGCTCGACGGCTGGGACCTGGCCGTGGTGGACGCCGACTCCGTCCCGGTTCCGGTCGGCGAGGTCGGCGAGCTGGTGATCGGCGGCGTCGGGCTGGCCCGGTACCTCGACCCCGCCAAGGACGCCGAGAAGTACGCGCCGATGCCCTCGCTCGGGTGGGACCGCGCCTACCGCAGCGGTGACCTGGTCCGGCTGGACCCCGAGGGGCTGCTGTTCCAGGGCCGCGCCGACGACCAGGTCAAGATCGGCGGCAGACGCATCGAGCTCGGCGAGGTGGACAACGCACTGCAGAACCTGCCGGGCGTCAGCGGCGCGGCCGCGGCGGTCCGCAAGACCGCCTCCGGGCACTCGATCCTGGTCGGCTACCTGGCCAGCACCGACCCCGACTTCGACGTGGCGGCCGCCCGCACCCTGCTCGCCGAGCAGCTGCCGGCAGCGCTGGTGCCCCGGTTGGCGCTCCTCGACGAGCTGCCCACCCGCACGTCCGGGAAGGTCGACCGGGCCGCCCTGCCCTGGCCGCTGCCCGGCGCCGGACCCGAGGACGCCGCGACCGCCGCCGGACTCGACGGCACCGCCGCCTGGGTGGCGGGGCTCTGGGCGTCGATCCTCGGCGCGCAGATCACCGGTCGCGACGACGACTTCTTCAACAGCGGCGGCGGCTCGCTGGCGGCCGCGCAGCTGGTGACGGCGCTGCGCGAGCGGTTCCCCGAGGTCACCGTCGCCCAGCTCTACGACCACCCCCGGCTCGGTTCGCTGGCCGACTACCTCGACGAGCTGGCCCCCACCGTCGCGGCCGAGCCCCGGATCGTCGCGCCGACCCCGCGGTCCACCCAGTGGGCGCAGGTGGCGCTGACCGTCCCGCTCACCACGCTGACCGGGCTGCAGTGGGTGACGTGGCTGGCGCTGGTGAACAACGTGCTGGCCTGGTTCGTCCCCGTGTCGTGGGCACCGACGGTGTCCTGGTGGTGGGTGCTGATCGCCTTCGCGCTGTTCATCAGCCCGGTGGGCCGGATGGCCCTCGCCGTCGCCGGGTCCCGGCTGTTGCTGCGGGGACTGAAGCCCGGCACCTACCCGCGCGGCGGCCGCGAGCACCTGCGGCTGTGGGTGGCGCACCGGCTCACCGAGGCCAGCGGCGCCGCGAACCTGTCCGGCGCCCCGTGGATGATCTACTACGCGCGGGCGCTGGGGGCCAAGATCGGCCGCGGCGTCGACCTGCACACCCTGCCGCCCGTCACCGGCATGCTCGAGCTGGGCGAGGGCTGTTCGGTGGAGCCGGAGGTGGACCTGTCCGGGCACTGGATCGACGGCGACGTGGTGCACATCGGCATGATCCGGATCGGCGACGGCGCTGCCGTCGGCGCCCGTTCCACCCTCCTGCCGGGCACCCGGATCGGCAAGAACGCGGAGGTCGCGCCCGGTTCCGCGGTGTTCGGCCGGGTCAAGGCCGGGCAGAGCTGGGCCGGCTCCCCGGCCGTCAAGGTCGGCAAGGCGACACACCCGTGGCCGGAGCAGCGCCCACCCCGCGGCACCCGGTGGGTGCCCGTCTACGGCGCCACCTCCCTGCTGATCTCCGGCCTGCCGATCCTGGCGCTGGCCGCCGGCATCGTGCTGGTCGGCTGGGGCGTCCACGACGCCGCCGACCTCGGCGACGCGATGGTGCGGGCGCTGGCCTGGCTGCCCGCGGCGACGCTGCTCGCCCTGTTCGTCTTCGCCGCGGTGACGCTCGCGGCGGTCCGCGCGCTCGGCATCGGCCTGCGCGAGGGCTACCACCCGGTGCGCAGCCGGGTCGGCTGGCAGGTCTGGGCCACCGAACGGCTGCTGGACTCCGCGCGCACCTTCCTGTTCCCGCTGTACGCGAGCCTGCTGACCCCCGGCTGGCTGCGACTGCTCGGCGCGAAGGTCGGCAAGAACGTGGAGGCCTCGACGGTGCTGCTGCTGCCGAAGTTCACCACCGTCGCCGACGGCGCCTTCCTCGCCGACGACACGATGATCGCGTCGTACGAACTCGGCGGCGGCTGGCTGCACATCCAGGAGGCGAAGGTCGGCAAGCGGGCGTTCCTGGGCAACTCCGGGATGGCCGGGCCGGGCCGCCGCGTCCCGAAGAACGGTCTGGTCGCGGTGCTGTCCGCCGCGCCGAGCAAGGCGAAGTCCGGTTCGTCGTGGCTCGGCAGCCCGCCGGTGCGGCTGCGCCGGGCCGTCGACACCTCCGACGCGGCCCGCACGTTCGCGCCGCCGATGCGGCTCAAGATCGCCCGGGCGGTGGTCGAGACCTGCCGGTTGATCCCGGTGACGGTCACCTTCGGCATCGGCCTCGGCGTGCTGTTCGCCCTGCAGGCGCTGGTCGGTGCGGCCGGGTTCGCGGTCGCGGCGCTGCTCAGCGGGCTGGTGCTGCTGGTTGCGGGTGCGGTCGCCGGCGCGGTGTCGGTGGCAGCGAAGTGGCTGGTCGTCGGCCGGATCGGCAAAGTCGAGCATCCGCTGTGGAGTTCGTTCGTGTGGCGCAACGAAGTCTCCGACGCGTTCGTCGAGACCGTCGCCGCACCCTGGTTCGCGCGGGCCGCCACCGGGACCGCGGTGCTGAACGTGTGGCTGCGCGGCATGGGCGCGCGCATCGGCCGCGGCGTCTGGTGCGAGTCCTACTGGCTGCCGGAGGCGGATCTGGTGACGCTGGGCGACGGCGCGACCGTCGAGCGCGGGTGCGTCGTGCAGACCCACCTGTTCCATGATCGGATCATGTCCATGGACACCGTCACCCTCGGCAACGGCGCCACCCTGGGGCCGCACTGCGTCGCGCTGCCCGCGTCCGGCATCGGCGACGGCGCCACCGTCGGGCCCGCGTCGCTGGTGATGCGGGGCGACACCGTGCCGCCGAGCACTCGATGGCAGGGGAACCCCATCGGCCCGTGGAGCGTGTCCTGATGGTGAAGCCGGGAAAGTTCGCCGCCGGCGGTGCCGGCAAATTCTACGAGGAACCAGTCGACGCGTACCTGCCGCAGAACGGCAACCGCGGCTACCGCGTCTCGCGGTACGAACTGGAGCTGACCTACAAGGTGCCCAGCAACCGGTTGGCGGGCAAGGCGTCGATCACCGCGAACGCCACCGAGGTGCGGGCGAAGTTCGCGTTCGACCTCTCCCCTGCGCTGACGGTGTCCAAGGTGACGGTCAACGGCGCACGCCCGGCCAAGTACACCCATCAGCACGGCAAGCTGACTCTCACACCGGCGCAGAAGATCCCGGCCGGCGGGGCGTTGTCGGTGACCGTGCAGTACGCGGGCACCCCCAGCCCGATCCGCAGCATCTGGGGTGAGGTGGGCTGGGAGGAACTGACCGAGGGCGCGATCGTGGCCAGTCAGCCGAATGGCGCCGCGTCGTGGTTCCCGTGCGACGACCACCCCAGTTCCAAGGCCAGCTACCAGATCTCGATCACCACCGACTCGCCCTACTACGCGCTGGCGAACGGCACCCTGCTGCGCAAGCAGACCCGGGCCAGCCACACCACGTGGGTGTACGAGCAGAGCGAGCCGATGGCCACCTACCTCACCACCATCCAGATCGGGCCGTACGAGCGGCGGCGGGTGCCGTCGGACCTGGCCGCGACGCCCATGCACGCGGTGCTGCCACAGCGGCTGCGGACGCGGTTCGAGCACGACTTCGCCCGGCAGCCCGAGATGATGGACACCTTCGTCCGGCTGTTCGGCCCGTACCCGTTCGCGGACTACACGGTGCTCGTCACCGACGACGAGCTGGAAATCCCCATAGAGGCGCAAGGCATCTCGGTGTTCGGCGCCAACCACTGCGACGGCCGGCGCGGCTCCGAGCGGCTGGTGGCGCACGAGCTGGCGCACCAGTGGTTCGGCAACAGCCTGACGCTGCGGTCGTGGCGCGACATCTGGCTGCACGAGGGCTTCGCCTGTTACGCCGAGTGGCTGTGGTCGGAGAACTCCGGCGGCCCGTCCGCGCAGGAGATCGCCACCCAGGCCCACCTGAACCTGGGCCTGCTGCCGCAGGACCTGCTGCTCGGCGACCCCGGACCGGAGCTGATGTTCGACGACCGGGTCTACAAGCGCGGCGCCCTGACCCTGCACGCCCTGCGCCAGGCCCTCGGCGACGAGTCGTTCTTCGACCTGCTCCGGCAGTGGACTGCGCGGTACCGGCACTCGAACGTGACCACCGAGGAATTCACCGACCTGGCAGCACATTTCACCGACGTACCGCTGCGACCGCTGTGGGACGCCTGGCTCTGGCGCAAGCCGCTGCCGTAGGCGGCCTCGCCGCTCGTGCGCACTTTCCGCCCCGGTGGACACCGAAGGCACGCACGAGCGCCGGGCGCCTCAGTCCGTGAGGATGCCGCGCAGCACGATGTCGGCCAAGGCATCGGCGAACGGTCCTGGGTCGTCGAGATCACGGACGGACATCGCGTAGATGGCCGCTCCGGCCATGACGTCGAGCAGAACGTCGACATCGACACCGGTGCGTACCTCGCCCCGCTGACGCCCCTCGTCCAGGCGACGCTTCAACTCGGCCCGGACGCCTGCACGCTGCCGCACGACGAGGTCCTCACGCAATGCCTCGTCGGTGCGCACCTCACTCATCAGCGCGGGTGCGGCGGCTCGGGTTGCGGGGGCGCCGAAAAGGGCGACCGCACCGTGCACCAGCGCGCGGACCTGCTCCGCCATCGTGCCGTCGACACCGAGCACGGTGTCCACGTCGGCCCCGCGCTCCGTGTCCAGCACCGGATACACAGCGTCGTTGACGATGTGGGCCTTCGACGGCCAACGCCGATAGATCGCCGGTCGCCCGACACCCGCCCGGCTCGCAATCGCGTCGATCGAGGTACCGGCGTAGCCCTTTTCGGCCAACAACTGCCGGGTCGCATCCAGCACCGCCGCGTCGATCGCCGGATCCCGCTGCGGGCCCAGCCGACGCCGGGTCTCGAATTCATTCGACAATTTCAAAACCCCATACATCGCACTGTGGTAGCGGCTACATTGTGTCACGCCCTAGTCGTTACACCCTGTATCGACTAGAGGTTTGTGCACACCAGCTCTCCCGCAGTGGCCCGCTCCTGGATGGAGGAGTCGTCGGCCCACCAGCGTTACGGATTCACCGGACCCGCGACGTCGCTCCCTCACCGGTCCAGCGACCCCGGTTTCGGCCGCGCCGCCCGGAATCACTTCGGTCGGCCCGTTCTTGCAGACAGAGAGGCTCCACATGTCCACACGCATCGCGAAGGCCGCCGCCTTGCTCGTCACCGGCGGGCTGCTGTTCGCCGCGCCTGCCACCGCAAATGCACTCGACCTCAGCTCCCTCGGCACCGGCTCGCTCGGCGCGCTGCTCGGCTCGGGCTCGGCCGCTCCGGCCGCCCCCACCCCGAAGCTGGCCTCCGTCGTCAACTTCCGCGACGTCGCCGGCAACGAAGGCGCCGGCTACGCCACCGCCGACGGCAAGCACCTCAACCGCGGCGTCATCTACCGCGCCAACGGCCTCACCTCGACCAGCGACGCCGACAAGGCGACCCTGCTCGAGCTCGGACTGACCCAGGTCGTCGACCTCCGCGGCGCATCCGAGATCGCCAACCCGATGGTGGGCGGCGCGGACAAGCTCCCGGACGGTGTCAAGTACACCCAGGTCCCGATCGAGTTCGGGGACCTGGTCCAGCTCGCCACGACCATCAAGTCGCCCGAGGAGGGCGTCAAGTTCATGGAGGACGCCAACCGCAGCTACGTCACCGACCCCGTGCGCCGGGCCGCATTCACGGAGGTCCTGACGAACTTCGCCACCAGCGAGGGCGTCGATCTCTTCCACTGCTCCTCGGGCAAGGACCGCACCGGCTGGACCACCATGCTGCTGCAGACCATCGCAGGCGTCCCCGCTGAGACCGTCATGAACGACTACATGCTCAGCAACGACTACCTGAAGGAAGCCACCGCGAAGACCCTGGGCATGATCAGCTCCGCGATCAGCCCGCAGGCTGCGCTCAACCTGACTCCCGTGGTCACGGTCGAGAAGAACTTCCTCCAGGCCGGGCTCGACCAGATCACCGAGACCTACGGCACCTTCGACAAGTACCTCGCCGAGGGCCTCGGCCTGAGCGAGGAGACCATCGACGCCCTGAAGGACAAGCTGGTCGGCTAGGCCTCCTGCCCCAGGCAGGTCAATTCGGTACCTTCGCACGATTCGCGCGCATCTCCCCGGGCTCCGGGGAGATGCGCGCGGGACTTTGCCGCCACCAGCACCAGGCTCGACGCCGCGACCACCGCGCCGACGCCGAACAGCATCGGGTAGCTGACGATTCCGGGCCACTGCGCCGCCGCCAGGGCCATCGCCGCGGGCACCGCGAACCCGATGTAGGTCAGCGAGTAGAAGACCGCCGTCAGCCCGGCCAGGTCGTCGGGCCGGGCGATCCGCTGGATCTCCTGCAGCCCCGCGACCAGTGCCATGCCGTAGCCGCTGCCGAGCACCGCCGCGGCGAGCAGCGCCAGCGGCACAGTCAGCCGGTCCGCCGCGACGGCTCCGACCGTCATGCCCAGCACCAGGATCCCCAGCGCGACCAGCACGGCCCGGGCGCTCGACGGGGTGTCGATGCGCCGGCCCAGCGCCTGGATCGCGAACCCACACGCCAGCGCGACCACGCACAGCAGCGACGAGAACGCGACCGGCCGGCCCCCGGTGTGCTCGGCCATCAGCGACGGCATCACCGCGTACGCGCAGCTGGCCGCGCCGAACACCCACGGCGCGACCGGTGCGATGACGAACCAGAACCGACGGTGCGCGGCGGCCGGGATCTTGAGGTCCTTGGCCAACGGTGCCCGGTCGGCGGGTGGGGTCGCCGGACGACTCTCCGGCGCCCACAGCAATGCGACGCCCGCGGCGAGGGCAAGCACGATGTGCAGCACGTACGCCAGGGCACTCGGCCACGGCGCCCACTGTGCGAGCACCCCGGCCAGGCCGGCGCCGACCGCGAACCCGGCGGTCAGGCTCATCGCGGCCCGGCGCGCACCGGAGCCGCCACCGGCCGCCGTCTCCCACCGGCCGCTCGACAGCTCCTTGAGCCAGCTGCCGCCCACCGCCATGCCGAGCCCGAGTCCGATGCCGCTGAGGATGCGCCCGACGACCAGTAACAGGGTGCTGTCGGCGCCGACTGCCAGTACCAGCGAGCCCCCCGCGGCGACGAACGGCGCGGGCAGCATCAGCGCCCGCCTGCCGAGCCGGTCCGAGAGCGGGCCACCGACCAGGAGCGCGGGCACGATGCCGAAGACGTACGCGAACAGGAAGGCATCCACCACCACCGGCGAGAAGCCGTGGTCGAGCCGGTACATCACCAGGAGCGGGGTGAACTGGTTGCCGCCCCAGGCGACCGCGAACATGGCCGCCGCCACCAGCATCCACGGCGGGATCCGCCGCCGGCCGGACGTGGCTGTGTCCCAGCTTTCCTGGACCTGGACGCTCATCGGTCGCCGCCCCGGGGCAGGCCGTGCACCCGGCGCATGTGCTCGCCGACGGCGGTCTCGAACTGCTCGGCCGCACCGGCGTCGATCAGCTCCACCAGCCGCGCGTGGTCGTCGATGATCGACGCCAACTGCAGCGGGTCGCGGGCCAGGGAGCGTGCGGTCATCCGGCGCTGACGCTCACGCAGGCCCGCGTAGAAGGTGTCGAGCAGCGGGTTCCCGCCGGCCTGCACGATCAGCCGGTGGAAGTCGGCGTCGAGCCCGCTGAACTCGGCGACGTCGCCGGCCGCGGCGACGGCCCGCTGCTCGTCGAGACCGGCGCGCAACCGCCGGACCAGTTCGGCGCGCGCGGCCGGCGCCGCGGCGACGGCCCGGACCGCGTCGGCCTCGACCAGGCGGCGCGCGGAGACCACGTGCTCGGCCTCGCCGTCAGCGACCGGAACCACCAGCGCCCCACGCTTGGGGTAGAGCCGCATCCAGCCCTCCGCCTCGAGCCGCAGGAAGGCCTCGCGCACGGGGGTTCGGGAGGTCCCCATCTCGGCCGCGATCTCGCCCTCGCTGATCAGCTCGCCGCCGGGCAACGTGGCGGACAGGATCCGCTCCTTGACCTCGCGGTAGACCTGCTCCGCAGCAGAATGCAACTTAGACACAAGACGTATTTATACGCTCCGAAGCCGCCGTAGCCGCAGGTGGGTATGTTTTTCGGCAGCCCGACCCTGGCCGGGAAGGAGGCCGCCTCGGCCGGTCGACGACCCAGGTCAGGGCACCCAGTACTTGGCCGCGAGTTCCTCGATCACCGGGTCGCCCTCGGACGCCCCGTCCAGCGCGTTGAGGTCGTCGTCCAGCGAGACCAGTCGCGGATCGTCCTCCTCCGCACCACCCGACGCGTACCCCGTGTCCTCGGTGATCTGGCGGAGCATCTTCTCGCGCACCCGAGCCTTCAGCGAATCGCTCATAGTTGAGCATGGCCCCGCCGCGCGGCGCTGTCGAGTCCGGATCGTTCGACGCTCAGTCGTCGTTCTCGTCCTGCTTGCCGAATGCCCGTCGTGCCACCGGGATCAGCGCCACCAACGCACCGACGAGGACGATCACCGAGAAGATCTGCAGTGCCATCGAGCCACCTCCGAGATTCGACTGCCGAGCCGGTCGGCGCGGTCAGGTCGGCGCGAGCGCCGCACCCCACGGGCTGTTCCGCAGCACCGTGAACACGGCGAGCACCGCAAGCACCGCGACCGTGGCGGTCCGTCCCGACACGAAGCCCGCGCCCTCGACCCCGTTCCAACGACGACGCGCCCATCCCCACCATGCCACGACCGCCACCACGGCCAGCGGCAGGACCAACAGGTTGCTCGACAGCGAGGCCGCAACCTCGCCGTGGACGAGGTCGGCGCTCGCCCGCAGACCTCCGCAGGCCGGGCACCACAGTCCGGTCAGTGCGTGGAAGGGGCAGACTCCGTAGGCGCCGGGCCGGTGCGGGTCGCGCAGGTACAACAGCGTCGCGGCCGCCGCCACCCCGGACGCGGCGGCGAGCGGGGCCCGGACCCGTCGCACCAGCCTCCCGTGCCGCGACACCACCATCGGATCACTTCCATTCCGCCGGAATCGGCTGAAAGCAGGGTGAGATGACAGTAGTCCGAAGGGGCCGGCCCCTCCGGACGCTCGACCCCGACATTCGCGGCCGCGAACAAGAAGCAGGAGAACACCCATGACCGAACCGATTTACGACAAGTCCGAACAGCTCAAGCAGGTCCAGCAGGGACTGCTCGACGGCGAGACGGTGATCGCGGTGTACGACTGCATCGGCGCGGGCACCGGATTCATCGGCCTGACGAACCTCCGGGTGGTGATCCAGGACAAGAGCTTCGTCGGCAAGCGGACCGCGATCACGTCCATTCCCTACGGGAACGTGCGGTCGGTGTCGTTCCTGAGCAACAAGTCCTGGGCCGGGCAGTTCTTCTCGTCCAGCAGCATCGCGGTGACCGCGGGACCGGACACCTTCGAGGCCGACTTCCGAGGCCTGGACAAGGCACACCACGTCCACTCGGTGATCCTGGACCGGATCACCCGGTAACACACTTGCCCACAGCTGTGGACAACCCTATGCACATCACCCACCGAGCTGTGGGCAACCTGTGGATGGTTTGCCGAACTACGCGGATGATATTTGTCTGACCTGCATCGATTCCCTTACCCACACTGTGGATAGATTTGCAAACACGACATTGCCGGCCGGTGAGCACGCGGTGTCGGAGGTGATCACAACGCGGCCCCGGAAAGTTGTCCACAGCACCGAAAGTTGTCCACAGCACCCCCTGTCGTGGACACCTGCCCGGGGCGCGCCACCACCCGCCGCCGCTCAGTAGCCGTCCGACGGGACGCAGTTCTGCCCCCACCCGGGGCTGCGCTCCGGGTACGGGCAGGTCGTCACCGGGGGCAGGCTGTCCGGCCCGTTGCCCGTGCCCTCGTCGGGGAACAGGTACGGCCGGTTGTAGTCGTACTGCGGGCCGTAGCCGGGCGGGCTGTGGTCGAAGCCGTCCCCTCGGTCCGCCGCGAAGGCCGGCGCCGCGGCGGTGGTAATCGGCACCACCGCAAGCAGTCCGACGAGCGCGGCCTGTGTCAACAGCCTGGCCGGGCGCCGCGCACCGTGTGAAGTGATCATCGTCGACCCCTCATCCGCAGCCGAATGCCGCGTGAGCCAGGTGCGGCTCGCCTGCTCTTTCGTTTTGTACGTTCGACGGCGGAAATGCCGCCCCCAACAGTCTCGCCCTCGCCGGGGAGGACCGGAAGGGCCGGCCCCGAAGTGATCCGGATGTTCCGTCCGCGTCGACGCCCCCCGACGGGGCTCGCGGAGTTGCCGTCGGAAGCCCGGCGACAACGTCAAGGACGCCCTCACGGACCGGCCGCTCGTCGAGCTCCGAGCACCGGGGCGAACAACCGAGCACGAGAAAGCCCCTCACCTGATGTTCCAGGTGAGGGGCTTTCTGTGGAGCCGCCTGACGGAATCGAACCGTCGACCTTTTCATTACGAGTGACGTGACAAAGCTCACTGACCAGCGGGGCACTACCCCACGTTCCGTCTGTGTTCCGTTTCGGCCTTTCTACGCCGCTCGGTGAAGCGGTCCCGCTCGGATCGCATGTGGGCGTCCATCGCCGCCGGCAACAGGTCCAGCTCGTCGTCCCAGAGGTGCCCGTAGATGTCGAGCGTCATCGCCGCGCTGGCGTGCCCGAGCATCCGTTGCACCGTCTTCACGTTCGCGCCCGAATGGATCGCCAACGACGCCGCGGTGTGCCGCAGCTCGTACGTATCGAGGTCGTCAAGGGCCGCGGCTTCGACGAGATCCGCCCAGACACCGCGCCACCGGTGCGCCGTCCAGCCGTCGCCCACCGCGGTGGTCAGCAGCCACTCGCCCCGACCGCGCCCCTCGACTGCGTTCTCGAGGTCGAGCAGGAGTCCGCCACCGACCGGCACGTCGCGGTGCCGGCGGGTCTTCGTTTCGTCGGCGACTCCCGACTGGTCGACGTCACGCATCACCCGAAGTCGACCTCGCACGGGGTCGAGGTCTCCCACACGGAATCCCCATGCCTCGCCGGGCCGGACGCCCGTGCGTGACAGGACGTCTACGACCAGTCGCTCGCGCCAGCTCGGCGCCGCGGCGCGCAGTCGGTCCAGCTCGGGCACCGACAGGTACCGTCGCTCGCTCACCTTCTGCCGCGGGATGTCGCCCTTGCGCATCGGTGATGACGGGATGATCCGCTCGTCGACTGCGGTCTGCAGAAGCGCGCCGAGCACGATCCCGACCTTCCGTTGCGTTGCTTCGCCGACCGGCTTCGACTCCCCCGCCCTGCAGCCGCGAGTCGTTGTCAGCGTCGGTAGCCACGCCGCGACGCCGGCGCGCGTCACCGACGAACACGCGACGTCGCCCCACCTCGCTTGGACGTGTTTCCACGCGGCCTCGTACCCTGCGCGCGTCGACTTCGACTTGCCGGCCTTCGTGGCCCACCAGATCGGCCACACTTCACCGACCGTGATGTCCCGCTTCGCCTTCGCGATGTAGGTGCCGTCCTCCTGGGACGTGCGCGCCCGGGATACCGCAGCATCCGCAGCATCCTGCGTGGTGAATGACTTGGACACCTCGCGGCCGTTCTCGTCCCAGACGGCCAGCCACCGGTTTCCCTTGCCGTAGCGGGCCGTGCGGATTGTCTTCTTGCCGCGGTCGTCCTTTGTCATCCACAGGTCACGGATACGGGCCATGGGTCACGCTCCCACTCCAGCCCATCGAGTGGGCCATTCTCGCCATCAGTTCCTTCGGGTGTGCATCTCCAGCCAGACCCTGAGTAGATGCTCGGTCACACCGAGTTCGTGTGCGACCTTGACCCAGTTTGGCCCGTACGCCCTCTCCGCCTGCTGGACTTCGTGCTGGTCGATAAGGATCCGGGCGGCGAACTGATCCGCTGCCCGTTCCTGACGAGCCGCGAACCGCGGATCATCGACGGGCTCGTCGCCAGCGATTGCGTGGCCAACCTCATGTGCCAGAGTGCATGTCCGCTCCCGACCGCTGAGCCATGGCGCCAGAACGATCACACCGGAGTGGTGAACGTAGCAGCCCTTCCCGACAGCGGGTTCCTCGTCGAGAATCCGCAGCCCCAGCCCGGATGCAATACGTTCAAGCGTCCCAATCACTCTCGTCACCTCTCACGCCATCCTCACGTTCCGAGCTGTCCGCAACAGCACGTAGGTGAAGATCTTCCCTGTCTGGTGCGACAGATCCGACAGGCTCGCTGAACACGTCTCCCATGCCGGCTGCCATCCGCCCGTCGATCTCCTCGAGCAGTTGCTTGTTTGTCGCGGACTTCAAGGCCGGCAGGACGCCGACACCTTCGAGGTCTTCCGGTGCGAGGTATCCGGTGGCTACGAGCTCGTCGCCAGCGCGACGCCCGTACGCACGCGCAATCGCGATGACGTTCTCGGCGCTAACTTTCCCCCGCTTGAGCTGCCGGAAGAGCGTTGCTGGGGTAATCCCGGCGCGCTCTGCTGCGCCATTCGTAGTGTCCGCCGTGATGCCTGCGAGCCATGCCTCGTGGTCCATGTCTTGCATATTGCCAGACACGTGAGCGCCATACAACCTGCACCTTCGCCTTCTGAATCGTTCAAGGAAAATCACAGGCTTGCAATTCGATAGAGAGTCTGGCAACTTGAAAGACGGCCGATCGGAACGCAAGACGGACAGCCGATCGGAACGCAAGGAGGTGAGATCAGTGACCACCAGCTTCAAGGCGGCTCTCGAGCCAGGTCTGATTGACCGACTGAAGGAAGCACATCGCTTTCCGTCGGACGAAGCACTCGGGGCCGCGATCCGATGCACCGCCAAGGAGGTTGAAAGTCTCCGCCACGGCGCCGCGCCGTCATACGTGACGGCTCTCGCCATTGCGGCCATCACCGGCCGCGATCGACTCGACTTCGTCTGCCGAGTCACTCAGGCCGCATAGGCCATTCTCTCAACGCTTTTCGCCAGGCATCCACCTGGCGCGCCCTTTCATACCTTCACAGCGGAGACATTCGACCTGGCGAGCGCGCCGCTCATACACCTGCCATTGGTTCAAAGGTGCAGACCCGCAGCAACATTCGACACTGCGGAGGAAACGCGACGACCGATGCCGCCAGGTCAAACACACCCAACGCATGGGTGTGGTGACACATCAAGCAACTACCGAGGCAAGGAGCTGAGGTGAAACCAACACAACTACTCACAGTCGAGCAGACGGCCGAGCGGCTCTCCATCTCCTCACGGACGGTCGGGCGCATGTACCGGTCTGGCCAAATCCCCCACGTGAGAGTGCGAGGGCGGGTGCTTATCAACTCGAAGGACGTCGAGCAGTACATCGAGAACCACTACTACACCGAGGCGATGTGAGCCGAGCCCGAAGAAAAGCCGCCAGGTGAACCACCACCTGACGGCCAGCGACACCGATTGGAGAACCAAATGCCTACTGCAGATTACAGCCTCGTCGACGTCTTCGAAGGGCTCGCCCATCCGGTCGCCGAGGTCCGCGGTTACCGGACCGACAGCCAGACCGGCGAGCGGCTGGTCGACGTGACCCTCGACCGCTTCGGCGGCTTCGACGTGACCGTGCCCCTCGCCACCCTCGAGGCCCGGCTGGTGGCAGCGTGAGTACCGCCATCGCAAATACCTTCCAGGGCGCCGATGTTCGTCACGTGATCGTCGCCGACGAGCCGGTATGGATCGGCAAGGACGTCTGCGACGCAGTCGGCATCTCGAAGTACCGCGACGCGCTCGCGCAGCTCGACGCCGACGAAAGGGTGTCCGTGGCCGTGGACACCCTCGGCGGAGCCCAGCAGATGACCGCGGTCACCGAGGCCGGCATCTGGTCGCTGATGATGCTCAGCCGGTCCCCGCTCGTGAAGCCGTTCAAACGCTGGCTGACGCACGAGGTGCTCCCGGCGATCCGGCGCACCGGCGGCTACAGCTCGGCGCCGGCGCTCTCCGGGCCCGAGCTGATGGCGGCCGCGCTCGTCGAGGCGCAGCAAACACTCGCGGCGAAGGACTCGACGATCGCGCAGCTCGCCCCGAAGGCCGCGTACGTCAACGAGTTCGTCGCGGACGAGGACCTGATCCTGTTCCGGACGGTCGCGAATCAGCTCGTGGTCAAGGAGTCCTCGCTGCGCGAGGTCCTGATCGAACGCAACTGGATCTACAAGACCACGGGCACACGCTGGTCGAACTCGAAGGGCCGCAAGGAGGAGATCCACCAGTACCGCGCGTACGCCGACAAGAAGGAGTACTTCCGGCTGCGGGCGAAGCATGACGCGCCGCGGATCAACGGCGAGGTGCAGCAGACGTTGATGGTCACGCCGCCGGGCGCGGAGGCGATTGCACGGAACCTGGCTCGGTGGACTGAGGAGGCAGCGTGACGGCGGTCGATGGCGTCGCCGAGGAGATCCTGTCGTCTGACGCGGCGCAGGCCCCGGCGCAGGCAGGCCGTGCACCTCGGCCCGCGCCTCCTGAGCCCCGCGTGGACGTGCAGAGGTTCGACGCCGGGTGGATCCCGTACGTGATCCTCGCGGCTGGCCTGGTCCTCGCCGTCGTCCTCGCCGCGGCCAGCTACTGGTACCGCGCGCAGTGACCTGCGCGGACGCCCGGGCGCAAGCTCTCGCAGTGACTGGCGCCAATCGAGAAGCACAAAGGGTCATCCAGGAGGAACTGGCTCGAGCCCGAAACGCGGAGCGGTCAGCCAGTGATCGCATTCATAGCGGCGTCAATGGCGGCACCCGATCCACTCTCGAGAGCCTTCTCGCCGGCCTTCCACGCAACACGCGAAAGCATGCCCTTCGCGCCGTCGATCCAACCTTGGCGGTTCTGTTCAGGCACCGACGTGTCGGCGACATTCAGCATGGCCGCGCCGAGCTCAAAGGTAATGGTGCGGAGTTCGACGTCTCCGAAAGTCTGGAGCTCTTTGGCGACGCGACGCGCCTCAGAGATCAGACCCAGCATGTATCTGCGGACATCATCGTTGATGTCGCTGCTGGTCCGGACCAGCTCGTCGGTGGTGTCGAGGTGGGTGAGGAGGGCTGCAAGTTGGTCTGCGGCCACCGGGCGCGCGTAGTTCACGCTCGCGAGTTGTCCACCGAGGGCCTTGAGCAGCCGGAGATCGGACGGTTGAACGACATACCGGTGACTGGTAGTCAGGCTGGACCAAGGGGTCGAGCAGGCGAAAACCGCCTGATACCAAGCCGGAAGAACCTCGCGATAATGGTCGACCTCCTCGCCCATTGCTTCCATTCCGTCAAGCGCACGCTCGATTGCCTTGAGGAATCCTGCAGCCCGAGCATGAACCTCCCAAGTCCCCATCGCAGCTGCGTCGCCGCGAACAGTCTCAACATGGGTGTTTGGGGGCACAGACCATCCGGCCAAGACCTCGTGCAGCAGTTTCGCGGGGTTCGCCATGGCGTCAGATCGTACTTGGGCCGGCTCCGCTTCCTGCTCCGACTGCGAGGCAGTCCTGCGTCTTCAGGTCGTCCGCCGTGAGCCTCTAGTCCTCGCCGTATTCAACAAGCTTCCCGCAGGACACCACCTGCGCTGCCCTTCTGCACCCAAAAAACAGGAGACCACAACCATGTTCACGTTCTTGCACCATAAGGCCGATGGGTCCTTGACTCCGCTGGATGTCCTCGTCCCGACCAGCCGCGCCCGGTCCGTTCCGGCCGCCGAGCTGATCGACCGCCTGCGTACCGAGTACGCACCGAAGGCGGTGGCCTGAATGATCTCGTGGAACTGCCCCGATTGCATGAAGCGGCGAAACGCGGCGTGCGCGCCGGTGTGCCTGCCGGCGGATCGGATCGACCCGTGCGAGTTCAAGTCGGCGCGGATCGCGGCCGAGCGCGACGCCGCGACGGCCGAGGCGCTCGCTGCTGCAGGGGTGACCCGATGACGTGGAACCGTGAGAAGTTCGCCGCCAGGTACAGGGCGCTGCGCGCCGAAGGGCTCACCCGCGCCGAATGCGCGGCCCGCCTCGGACTGAACCCGAAGACGATGGACAACCGCGTCCGGTCAGCGGGCTGCTGGATTCCGCCGTCGGGTGTCCGGCAGCAGACGCAGGACATCGAGCGGATCGCGCAGCGGGCCGCCTGCATCTGTGACGACGTCCGCGAGGTCGACCCGAAGGTCGTGCTGTCGATCCTCGCGCAGCAGTGCGAGGCGGATCCACTGGTGATGGCGCAGCTGATCATGGCGCTCGCCGCGTGGGTCGATCCGGACGAGTCCCTTGAGCAGCGGGGCCGCCGCGTCGAGGCGATCACCGCACCACGGTTGGCGGTGGCTGGGTGATGGCCGGCCTGTTCCTCGACTGCGTGCTCCCCGGCTGCCACTCGATCGTCGAGTCCATCGGCGAGGTGTGCACGACCTGCCGACGCGAGTTCGGCGACCAGCTCCGGCCCGCCGGTGTGGCACTGACCGAAGCCCAGATCGCAACCCGAGACCGCGACACCCGCGCCGCCTACGCAGCAAGGGGATTCGCATGACCTCCGCAGCGGACTGGGGCGCCTGGCTCCTCGACAACCGGCTCTGGAACACCGACTGTCGCGCCTCCGTCTTCTGCGAGGCCGGCGAGCACGACCGCTGCGGGCACCAGTCCGGGCGGGCCTATGAGCACGGTGTGCATCGAACCCCCGGGTACCTCACCATTGGCACCGGCCCCGACGCCCAGGTCGTCTACTACCCCGAGTTCGGGAACCACTCCGCGGTGCGGATCGTCGAACCCGCGCACGCCTCCCACTGCCTCTGTGACTGCCACCGCCAGCTAGCGCCGCGGGAATGGGAGCAGATGGAGCTGTTCACGATCGGTGGTGCCTGATGCCGATCGCCCTCGACCAGGCCCAGTCCCTCGTTTCTCGCCCATTCGCCGAACGCCGCGTCATCTACCACTCCGTCACGACCGGCGAGCCCGTCGAGGCCGGCGTCATCGTCGGCATCAACAGACAGATGGTGCAGGTCCGCTACGGCGGCCGCGACGGGCCGATCCACGACACCCACCCCGCAAACCTCGCCCTCATCAGGAGGAACTCGTGAAGCTGAAAGTCGGCTCACCCGAACATCTCCGCGCGATCACCGCATCGAAGATCCCGTGCATCCTGGGCGTCTCCCGATTCAAGAGCCAGTACGCCCTCTGGCACGAGATGGCCGGCCTGCTCGAGCCTGAGCCGATCTCGGAGCAGACGCAGGAGCTGTTCGACTACGGTCACGCCGCCGAGGTCGCGGCCGCTGAGTTCTGGAAGTGGCGCAACCCCGGGTGGCGCCTCTCGCCCGGCGAGGTGCAGTACAGCCGCGACGAACTGCTCTTCCCGAACGCGGCGACCGTCGACCGCCGCGCATCCCGCGGCCGGGCCCGGAAGGTCGTCGAGGTGAAGACGGCCGAGTCCCTCGAAGCGTGGGGCGATGACGGATCTGGCGAGATCCCGACTGACTATGCCGCGCAGCTGGTCTGGCAGCAGTACATCAGCGGACTGACCGACCCGGCCGACCTCGTCCTGTGGCCGACGTGGGGCAGGCCGCGGATCTACACGCAGGACTACAACCACCCGCTCGCCATGGCCGTCCTCGACCGGGCGACCGCGTGGGTGATCAGCCTCGCGGACGGCGTGCCCCCGGAGCTTGACGACTCGATCAGCTGCTACGAGACCGTCCGGCGACTGCATCCGGACATCGAGCGGGACCTCGAGGTGGAGCTCGACCCGAGGCTCGCCGCCGACTACCTGGGCTGGACCCGCGAGCTCAAGGACACGGAGAAGCGTGCGCAGGGCCTCAAGACCCAGCTGCTCGACGCGATGGGCAACGCGCAGTACGCGACCTGCCGCGGCCACAAGATCGCCGACCGACGCAACCACGCCAGCGGCCGCGTCGCCCTCGTCGCCAACACCAAGACCGACATCCACAACCTCAAGGAGACCGCATGACCAGCAACGAAATCGCCCCCGTGACCGAGGTCGAGATCATCCCCGCCGGCGCGAGCCTGGCCGCGACCACCGGATCGGAGGGCGCAATCAGTCAGCTGAGGCAGCACGCCGAGGCGATGAACATCGCCTACGAGCTGGCCGAGAAGATGTGCGGCACCGCGCTGGTCCCGCAGATCTACCGCGGCAAGCCCGAGGACGGCACGGCCGCGATCCTCTACGGAGCCGAGCTCGGACTGAACCCGATCCAGTCGCTGCAGCAGATCTTCGTCGTGCACGGCACTCCGTCGATCTACGCCCGCACGATGGTCGCCCTGGTGAAGGTGAAGGGATACCTGATCGAAACGGTCGAGTCGACCAACGAGCAGGTCACCGTTCGCGGCACCAACCCGCGCACCGGTGTGTTCGAAGAGTCGACCTGGACCATCGACCGCGCCGCGCAGGCGGGCTACGTGCCGACGGTCGACGAGAAGACCGGCAAGTTCGCGACCAACGCGAACGGCAAGCTGATCGGCAACGAGAAGTACCTGAAGGACCCGCAGGCCATGCTCTACGCGAAGGCCGCCGCGGAGGTCTGCCGCAAGATCGCGCCCGAGGTACTGCTCGGCATCTCCCGAACCCGCGAGGAGCTCGAGCTCGAGCAGCCGATCCGCGCCACTGTCGAGCGAGTCGCGCCGCCGCAGCGTGGCGTCGCCGGGCTCGGTGCCGCGCTGGGCATCTCGGCACCGGCCGAGCCGGAGCCCGCACCGATTGTCCTGGCCACCTCCGCCGACCTCCGCAAGCTCGCCGCCGCCCTCGACAAGGCAGGCATCACCGACGTCGAGGAGGCCGCCGCGTTCCTCCGGGGACGCGTCGGGCGTGAGCTCGCATCGTCCAAGGAGATGACCCGCGACGAGATCGCCGCGACCATCCGCTTCCTTGAGACCGGCGAAGAGCCGGCCGATGCCCAGGCGGCGCAGCAGTGACCCACGCCGACTACTGGCAGACCATCGTCTACCGCCTGCTGACCGGCCAGCCGAACCTGCTGCGGTACCTCGCGATCCCCGGGGTGCTGCGATGAGCGACCTCAACGGGTACGGCGACCCGGGCGCCGACCCCGCCGACGAGTGGGGCCGCGACCCCGCGGCCCGCTGGGACGACGCCGACCAGCTCGCTGACGCCCGCGCCGAGCACGCTCACGATCTCGTCCGCGACGCGGTGCTCGACGCCCGGCCCGCGCGGAAGTGCGGGAGGGCGCACCCGATGTTCGCGTTCAACGGCTGCACCTGCACCCGATCCACGCACCTGCATCCCGACAACCGCCACCGCTGCCAATGCGGCACCAACTGGAACCGCTCCGCTCCCAACGCCCCCGACGCTCAAGGAGTCACCGCATGACCACCGAACTGACCACCGCCGACGCCGTGCATCGGGAGCTCACCGAGAACGCATGGGAGACCACGCGGGCCACAGAGGCTGGCCGCGCACTGAACCCGTGGGACGGACTGCCAGTCACCGAGCAGGCCGAGCTGACCGCGTTCGCCCGTGCTGTGTCCGTGGCCGTCGTCCGCACTGGCGAAGTCGACCGCATCCAAGTCGGCACCCGCGGCCTGGCGAAGTACGGCGCCGCCCCGATCCGCACCGACGACGGCGACGTGATCAGCCTCGCCACCTCGTCCAATGCCATGGGCACTTACCTCTGGCTGCGGACGACTGAAGAGACCGACGACGACCACCCCCGCACCGCCGTCGAGCTGAACGTCAACGACGCCACCGAACTACGCGACCGGCTCAACGCCTGGATCGCTGACGTGAAGGCGGCCGGCGAGTGATCACCGACCACCCCCAACGCCAGGAGCGCCCCGTGAAGAACCCCAAGACCCTCATCGCGGCAACCGCCTTCGCCGCACTCGCACTGACCGGCTGCTCAACCGACGCCGACGTGGTGTCCCAGAACCTCTCGAAGGCAGCCGACCAGTTCGAGATCAACCGCCGGATCGTCTTCTTCAACGGCATCACCGACACCTACCTCCTCACCATCGAGGGCCGCTGCGCCATCAACGACGACGGGAACCAGCTCGAGGTGACCTGCAAGACCCAGGGCGGGGAGTACAAGAAGCACTTCCTCGGCTTGAGCGACAACGTGTCCTACGTCGCGGAGCAGCTCGAGGGAGCTTCTGTGAGCGCGGACCACTACCGGGTGATCTTCAAGCCGGAGGTCATCGTGCCGGACGTGGACCGACCGTGAAGGCAGCCCGCCGGATGCCCGTGCCGGCCTGCGTCCGGTGCGGGCGCCCGATCAACGCGCACGGCGGGGTGTGCGCGGACTGCCGGATGAAAACCTCCCGCAATCTCGGCCCAGTTCAGGAAGGAAACACCCGTGGGATTGCCATGGATTCGGCTTGATACGGCCATCGCCGACCACCCGAAGATGCTCGATCTCGCCGACGGCAAGGCATTTCAGGCGATGGCCACGCACCTCCTCGCGATGACCTACGCCGGCAAACACGGCACAGACGGGTTCATCCCGAAGGGTGCTCTGCCGTTCATCCACGGCCGGAAGGCCGATGCGGACCGCCTCGTCCGCGTCGGCCTCTGGAAGGCGGCAGCGGGCGGCTGGGAGATCCACGGATGGGACGAATACCAGCTCAGCGACGACGAATCGAAGGCCAGGAAGCAGCGAGCGAAGAAGGGCGGGTGCATCAAGAACCATGGACCGGAATGCGGATGCTGGCGCGACGAAGCAGGTGCCTAAGCACGTGCTTGAAGCACTGCCTGGAAGCACTGCTTCAAGCACGTGCACGGACGGACGGACGGACGGACGTAACTAACGGAGAAGCACCCACCACAAGCACTCGTCTCACGTTTGTGAACGCGCGCAGGGGGGCAACGGGATTCGCAGCAGATCCGGGCCAGACCGAGACCACCTCGCGCGCCGCGGCCGACTCGCCGGCAGACCGAGATCGAGTTATCCACAGGGTTATCCCACTCCCGTGGACAAAGCCCCCGATGTCGATGAACGACCGAATGCACTGGGCCACCAAGGCGAAGCTCACCAACGCGATCCGGAAGACCGCCCGACTCCTCGCCCGAACCCACCGGCTGCCGACGGCGCTCGACCACGTCACCATCGAGCTCGTCTACCGCCCCCGAGCCAACATCCGCCGCGACGCCGACAACATCGTCCCCGTCCTCAAAGCCCTCTGCGACGGACTCGTCGACCACGGCCTCACCGCAGACGACACCCCCAACCTCATGACCAAGCACATGCCCCGCATCGAACCCGCCCAGAAGGGCGCAGGAGGCGCGATGTGGCTCGAACTGACCTGGGAGGCCCGATGACCACCATTCCCGCCGGAGCGTCGATCTCAGCCGCACCACTCGGCACACTGCTGCCCACCACGGCCACTGCCTACTACAGCGCATGGCACCCCATCGGCCACCTCGCCGGGGCCGATCACCTACGCGGCGGCCGAGGCCCGCTCGGCCGACACCTCAATGGCGAACCGATCCGCATGATCGAGGAGCACTTCCAAGTCGCCCTGCAGTTCGGCGATCTCGCGCCGCTGCGCATCACTCACCACCGATGGCTCATAGGCGACCCCGATCCGGATCCCCGGACCTCGCAGCAGCGCGCCCTGCCTCGCCCCAGCTCCACCCCACCGATGTGGGCGAACGATCCGACCCGATCCAGGAGGAACCGATGACCGATCAGTACATCCACACTGAGAACCTCGCCGTGGCGCTCCGCAACCTCAACACAGCGGTGAACGCGCTCGTCGCCCCGCAGGCCCAGACCATCGCCACCGACGACGGATCGCGGATCGTCACGAAGCCGAGCATCTACACCGAGATGGTCGAATCCACCCAGGCCGCACGAGGAACCGCGTTCGGCGGGGCCGCACGCTCGCTGCCTCCGATCTGGATCGACGGATGCGACTGGCTCCGGAAGGTCGACGACACCGTCAAGGCGTGGTGGCCCGCCGCCAAGGCGGGGACCGTCGAGCGTCTCGACGCGCTCACCGGCGCGAGCTGGCGCCCGCAGGACAGCCAATACCTCGAGCAGGTCGCCGCCGTGATCACCGGGTGGGTCACCGAAGCTGACGCGCTGCTCGACGGCAGCCGCACCCACTTCCCCCTCGACGCACCATGCCCCGCGTGCGGGGAAAAGTGGATCACCAACGTCGACACGCTCGGCGAACACGTCAGGGCCGCAGCGCTGAACGTGACGTCGATGGGCTGCAGCTGCGCCGCGTGCGGCCACCACTGGGGCCTCGAGTACTTCATGCACCTCGCCAAGGTCATCGACTGCACGCCGATCGAAGGAGTCATCACCGAGGACGAAAACCGCTCGCACACAGCCCCGACTACCTGAAAGAGTGGACACTGTGACCATCGCCAAGCTCGACCAGAAGCTGCTGAACTGGGCATCGCACCTCGATGACAACACCCTCGGCCAAGCGCAGGAGACGGCGTCGATGCCGTTCGTCCACCCGCACGTCGCGCTGATGCCCGACGCGCACAGCGGCAAAGGCTCCGCCGTCGGAACCGTGATCCCCACCCGGGCGGCAGTGATCCCGGCAGCCGTCGGCGTGGACATCGGATGCGGGATGATCGCGGTCCGAACGCAGTTCACCAAGGCCGACGTCGACGCCAACAGTCGGGGACTCGCCGAACTCCGGCAGACCATCGAGCAGTCGATCCCGCTGTCGCCCGGCAACTACAACCTGACCGACGCCCTCGGCAAGTGGTACGCGGAGCCGAAGATCGCCGAACTCGAGGCTCGCGCCGAGAAGGACGACGTCGACCTCACCCATTCCCCCAAGTGGCGAGAGCAGCTCGGATCCCTCGGAGGTGGAAACCACTTCATCGAGCTGTGCCTGGACGAAACCGGCCGGGTGTGGCTGTTCCTGCACTCTGGCAGCCGCGGCGTCGGAAACAAGATCGCGCAGAAGCACATCAAGGTTGCCCAGCAGCTGTGCAAGACATGGCACATCGACCTGCCGAACCGTGACCTCGCGTACCTCCCTGAAGGCGTCCCCGAGTTCTGGGAGTACATCCGCGAGTTGCGGTGGGCGCAGCGGTTCGCCTACCTGAACCGCGCCGAGATGATGGACCGCTTCGTTCACGTCTTCGGCGAGTGGATCGGGGCCGAGGTGGTGGAGGACGAGCGGATCAACTGCCACCACAACTACACAGAGCAGGAAGAGCACTACGGCGAGAAGGTGTGGCTCACCCGGAAGGGAGCGATCAACGCCCACGAAGGCGTCCGCGGCGTCATTCCCGGAAGCATGGGCACCCGCTCGTACGTCGTCTCCGGGAAGGGCAGCCGCCCGGGCCTGTCATCCGCCCCGCACGGTGCTGGTCGCAGGTTCTCCCGAACCGAAGCCCGGAAGAGGTTCACCGCTACCGATCTCGCTGCCCGGATGGAAGGCATCGAGTACCGGCATGGCGAGGAGTGGGTGGATGAGATCCCCGACGCCTACAAGGACATCGACCAGGTGATGGCCGACGCCGACGATCTGGTGGAGGTCATGCACGAGCTGCGCCAGATCCTCAACGTGAAGGGCACGTGATCGACACACCGGGATCCGAATCGCACTGATGTGATTTCCTGATATAGTTCGACTTGCGCCAGACGTGTCTCCAAGACACGGTCTGGCGTTTGTCGTATCCGGACCCCGAACGTCCAGGGGCGCGCCTGGATCGCTGAACCCTTCACGCCAGCTCCCCATCGGTGAGCGCGACGGCAGCGACAACAACGCGCATCAACCTCGGCAGGCGAAATTGATGCCAAGCCTCTGCGAACTCAATTCGCCTACATCCCAGCGAAAATAGTCCCTGGCAGAGCTGTGCCCAGATCTGCTGTTCCCCTCGATTTCCTCCCGCCGGACCGGCGCCGCGCAGCGGAGGAGGCACTACTGCATGCCGACTTGGCGACCCCTCGGGGTGCTGTCTGGCGCCAGCAAGTTCAACTATCAGAGGAGTTCTTCGATGGCCAATTACGGCACAGTCATCACTGGCACCGGCACGAGCAGCGGCCAGTTCGGCGTCGGCGGTACAGATCTCGCCATCCCCTACAAGCGCTGGGACGGGACGGTCGGCTACGTCCTCGGGGATACGTTCAACAACAACGGCGTCGGCGGCGCAGGTTGGCGATCTCCGGTCATGCTCTACGGTCCGGGCGGATCCATCGCCAACGGCATCACCTTCAACGGCGCATACGGCGGCAGCTACGCAACGCAGATGCTCAACTACGCGCACAACGCCAACAATGGGCTTGGTTTCGAGGGAACCCGGATTCCCACCGATGTCATGAGTGCAAGCAACAACAACTACCTGGCCTACGCATCGGTGAAGGATGTACACGCCGGCACGGTTAACTGCGGCCGAATCTGCTACTGGGACAACAGTACCAACCCTGTGATGCACGATGGACTGGTCACCTTTGATGACATCAACTTCACCAACATCGTCTTCTGTGGCAGCGAGGGCGGCAAGCACTACATGATGTCCAAGCCCTGGGGCCGAAACAACTCGGACGGGCCCATCCTGTTCCGCGCATCGGACATCGGAAACAAGTCCACCTACGAGTACTGGAACTTCGCCGGAGGCAACTGGCACTGGGGTCCCGAGTACCCGACCAAGATCTTCCCGGGCATGGGCTCCATCGGTGAACTGTCCGTACGGAAGGTCGGCAGCAAGTGGGTCATGTCCTACTTCGATGTCGTCGGCTACTGCATCTCCACACGGACCGCAACGAGCCTCGATGGCGTGTGGTCGGCCCCCAAGCAGCACGTCTGGGGAGTGGCGCCGGGGTGGACCGGCAAGCCCAGCTTTCCGCAGCTGTACGGCGGATTCATCCACCCGGAGAGCACCCTGACGAACCTCAAACTCATTGTTTCGCAGTGGAACACGACCACCAATTGGCCGTACTGGGCAATGCAGTTCGACGGTCTGGTTGCGTAGAGCCGATCGTCACACCGACGCGCGTGGCTGCGGCCGCGCGCGTCGGCGTGCTCGCCTGTGGACTCGTGCGGTGACTTGGCTCGACGAGCGATCGATATACGACAGCAGGAGGTAGCGATGCCCACCGTGTACGACCGCCTCTGCGACCTCCGCATCCGCCTACGCGACGCCCGCCTCGACAACAACGAGCAGCGCGTCCACGTCGTCCAAGCTCAGATCGACATCGAGCTCGACGCGCTCAACGCCGCACGAGACGAACGAGACGAACGATGAAGACCACCACGGACCGCGGCCTCGGCTGGACACACCAGAAGCAGCGCGAGCAACTCCTCCGCGCCCACGTCGACGGCACACCATGCTGGTGGTGCGACCGCCCCATGTACCGCGACCGCACGCGCAACTGGGACTACGACCCAACCTCGACCGACGCGGCATCCGGATCGCTCGCGGCCGATCACAGTCAGGCCCGGGCACATGGTGGCACGCATGCAGACCGACTCCTCCACGGCCGCTGCAACAAACAGCGCCAGGACGGCAGCCGAGACCACCTCAGACCCGCCATCACCGGATCAGACCCCGCAGGCGGCCTATCAGGCGACGACGGCCTCGGAATCCGGCTCATCGGCTGGCCCTGACCCCCCCTCGAGATTATCGAGGGGGGGAGGGTCCCTGACTTCCACGGTCCAGTCAGGCATTTTTTTACAGCCCGGATTTTGTACGGGCCGGGGAGGGGGTGGTCGTGTGGCTGACCTGGACTCTCTCGGCTCTGCCGGCCGCCGCCTGTACGACTCGCTGCACACCGACGACGAGCCGTACGCGCTGACCGCGCTGATCGTCGAGGCGGCCCGGATCAAGGACCGTCTCGACCAGTTCGACCGGGTGCTCGTAGGCGACTCCGACTGCTGGTTGAGCCTCGTCGAGGTGCGCGGTGAGGATGACATCCTCGAGATCCGGGTCGACTCGGCGCTGCAGGAGTCGAGGCAGCAGGCGAACGCGCTTCGCCAGCTGGTGTCGTCGATCCAGTCGCAGAAGGGGACCGCGCCTGCCGGTGATGGCGATGACGGCCTCGCTGATCTGTGATGACTTCCCGACGCTGACCGGTCGCCAGGAGCCGCACCACCTGTCTGTCCTCGACGGCGATGTCATGCACGGCGAGAAGGCTGTCGAGCTCGGCCGGCGCGTCGGGTCGATCGCGATGCCGTGGCAGGTCGAGGCGCAGCACGCGATCCTGTCGAGGACGGCGTCAGGCCGTTGGACGCATCCGACGTGCTGCCTGATCATTCCGCGGCAGAACGGCAAGTCCGAGGTCCTGATCCAGCGTTGCCTGTACGGGCTGTTCAAGCTGGGCGAGACGATCATCTACACGGCGCAGCGGTGGAAGACCGCCCGCGACGGGTGGCGGCGGATGATGGCCCTGATCAAGGGCCGACCGTGGCTCAAACGTCGGGTCGTCCGCGCTACGTGCTCGCAGGGCGAGGGCATCATCGAACTCGAGTCGGGTGCGGTCATCTCGTTCGGCACCCGCTCGAACGACACCGGCCGCGGCCTGACCGTGGTCGACCTGATCGTCTACGACGAGGCGTACAACCTCACCGACGGCGAGATCTCGGCGATGGCGTTCACGCAGATGGCCGCGAACAACCCGCAGCGGATCTACGCCTCGTCGGCGGTGAATCAGGACGAGCACTCGAACGGACTGGTCCTCGCGGCGGTCCGCAGGCGCGGACTCGAGAAGGAAGCGGGCCTGTACTTCGCGGAGTACATGGCGCCCGAGGAGATGCCGCGCGACGCCGAGGAGACCTGGCGCTACGCGAATCCGTCGTTCGGGGTGATCCAGACCGCGGAGAAGATCCTCGACATCATGCGGAACCTGTCGACTCCGGCGGGCCGCAAGGGCTTCGACGTCGAGGCTCTCGGCCGCGGCGACTGGCCGGAACCCGAGGACGAGACGCAGACGTGGCAGATCGTCGCAGAGGACCAGTGGAATGGCCTCGTCGACGTCTGGCCCGAGCTGGTCGGAACGGTCGGAATCGGACTCGCGCGCATCGGCACCCAGTGGGTGATCGCTGGCGCGCAACGAACGGACGACGGCCGGATCCACGTCGAGGTCGCATACCTGAGGATCGCGTCGAACCCCGACATCGTCGCGCTGCTCGGCCGGGTCGACGAGGCAGTGGAGCCGTGCGCGATCGCCACGGACGGCCGCTCGCCGGCAGTGGTCCTCGAGCCACTGATGACGAACGCCGGCATCGAGCTGATCAAGTCCAGCACCAACCAGGCCGCGCTGATGTGCAGCGGGTTCGTCGACGACGCCGATGACGGACTCATCTGCCACACCGGCCAACTGGTGCTCGAGCAGGCACTCGCGGCAGCTGAGAAGCGGACCCTGCCGCGTGGTGACTGGGTGGTCGACGCGTTCGCCGGCGATCCAGTTGTCGCGCCGTTGCTCGCCGTGATCCTGGCCCGGTGGGCGCTGCTCACCTTCGAGGCCCGGGCAGCAGGCACCGCGGCGCAGCCCGTCACCGACGGGGCCCGCGCCTACGACAACCACGACGCGTTCGACGTGTTCGCTGTCGCATTCTGAGGAGGTACCCATGGCCGAAGTGATGGCCGCCCGCCCGGTCGCCGAGGTCGGGTACGTCAACGGGAACGGCACCGACTGGCAGCAGTGGGACCAGGACGAGCATGTCCCGGACCTGCAGTGGCCCGAGTCCGTGCACGTCTACAGCCGGATGTCCCGAGAGGACGGCCGCGTGTCGTCGCTGCTGCAGGCGATCAGTCTGCCGATCCGCGGCACCACGTGGCGCATCGACCCGAACGGGGCCCGCGACGAGATCGTCGAGTTCGTCGCGCGTGACCTGGGCCTGTCGATCGCGGGCGCCGACGGAGCGTTGGCGACCTCACGCACGAAGGGCCGGTTCTCATGGAACAACCACCTGCAGCAGGTACTCCTGATGCTGCGCTACGGGCACAGCTATTTCGAGCAGGTGTACCGGATCGACGAGAACGACCGGGCACACATTCGGAAGCTGGCGCCGCGGCCGCAGAAGACGATCTCGAAGATCACCGTCGCTCTCGACGGCGGACTCGAGTCGATCACGCAGTCGCCGCCGGCCGGTCCGCTGACTGCGGCGGCGTTCATCCCGGACGGGTTCACAATCCCGGTCAATCGTCTCGTCGCGTACGTCCGTGATCCGGAAGCCGGTCAGTGGCAGGGCGAGTCGATCCTGCGGCCGGCCTACAAGCACTGGATCCTCAAGGACGAGTTCATGCGGATCCAGGCCGCGGCCGCCCGCCGCAACGGCATGGGCGTCCCGGTAGGGACCGCCTCGAAGTCGGACGACCAGGCCGAGGTCGACCACATGCACGAGATCGCGGCGAAGTTCCGCGGCGGCATGAACTCCGGCGTCGGCCTTGCGAATGGTCAGACGTTGGAGCTGCTCGGTGTGCAGGGCAACCTGCCCGACATCCAGCAGGCAATCGACTACCAGGACAAGCAGATCGCCCTCGCCGGGCTGGCGCACTTCCTGAACCTCGACCGCGGCGGCTCGCACGCACTCGCGTCGGTGCTGGCCGACCCGTTCGTGCAGTCCTTGAACGCATTCGCCGAGACGATCGCGGACACCGCGACTGCGCACATCGTCGAGGACCTGGTCGACGTGAACTGGGGTGAAGACGAACCGGCCCCGCGAATCGTGTTCGACGAGATCGGATCTCGGCAGGACGCCACCGCGGCGGCACTCGCGATGCTCGTGCAGTCCGGGCTGCTCGACGCCGACGACGTCGTGAAGATCACTGTCCGTCAGTCCCTCGGCATCCCGACCGCGAACGGCGCTGGCGATGCCGACCCGAACCGCGCGGACACCGCGCCCACCGAAGGAGAGCCCTCGTGACCCGAGCAGGCCGGCCACCGTCCGGACCTCGCGCCGACCGGCGCCGCGACTGGTACAAGATCCGCAACGCAGGAACCGACGGCGACGTCGCCGAGATCCTGATCTACGACGAGATCGGCTACGACGACTGGTGGGGCGGCGGGGTCAGCTCGAAGCAGTTCGCCCAAGACCTGTCCGCGATCGAGTCCGACTCGATCACCGTGCGGGTGAACTCGCCCGGCGGTGACGTGTTCGAGGGCATTGCGATCCTCAACGCGCTCCGCAACCACAAGGCCCGGATCACGGTCTACGTCGACGGCCTCGCAGCGTCCGCGGCGAGCTTTATCGCGATGGCCGGCGACGAAGTCGTCATGTGCCGCAACGCGGAGATGATGATCCATGACGCCTGGGGCTACTGCTCCGGGAACGCCGCCGAGATGCGCAAGATGGCTGCCGATCTCGACCGGGTCAGCGACAACATCGCCTCGATCTACGCCGAGCGCACCGACACCACGGCCGCCGAATGGCGCGACGTGATGAAGGAAGAGGCCTGGTACTCCGCCGACGAGGCGGTCGCGGCCGGCCTCGCCGACCGGGTCGAGGCGAAGCCCACGAGCGAACCCGACGAGGAAGTCGACGCGAAGGCGTCGTTCGACCTGTCGATCTTCAACTACGCCGGGCGCCGCGCCGCGCCGGCGCCCAAGCCACTCGCCCCCGTGGCGAGGACCGCACCCGAGTCCCCGGGCGCGAACACCACCACCGAAAGAGGAGGTTCGGACGTGGCATTCACGGACGAGCAGACGAGTGAACTCCGTGAGGCTCTGAGCCTCCCCGAGGACGCAACCGACCAGGAGATCTTCGACGCGGTGCTCGACGAGCTGACCGCCCCCGAGGAGACCGCGCCCGAGACCGGGACCGACAACCGCGCGACGGCGTCGGCGGCCACCCTGCCCGCTGGTGTGGTCGCGGTCGAGTCGTCGGTGCTCGACGCGCTCCGCCTCGACGCGCAGCGCGGCGCCCAGGCCCGCGCGCAGCAGGAGACCGAAGCGCGCACCGCGCTGGTCTCCGCCGCGATCAAGGACGGCCGCATCGCGGCCGCCCGCAAGGACCACTGGCTCGCGGCACTGACCGCGGACCCCGGCGGCGCCGGCCAGACCCTCTCCTCCCTCGCGCCCGGCCTCGTCCCGGTCGAGGAGGTCGGCCACGGCGTCGGCACCGAGAACTCGGCGCAGGACCTCGGCTGGTTCAACACCACCTCCACGAAGGGAGCCTGATCATGGCGAACGAGAACATCGAGATCTACAGCCCCGGCCAGGACATCTCCGGCCGCGCGTCCGCTGCGGTGACCGGGAAGCGGTTCCTCAAGATCTCCGGAAACCGGGCCGCCGGCAACATCGCCGTCGCGCACGCCGACGCCGCGGGCCGCACCTGCGGAGTGTCCGGCCGCGACGCCGCCAGCGGCGAGCTGGTCGACGTCAAGCGCGGATCGGGCCGAGTGGTCTTCGTGACCGCCGCCGCCGCGATCGCCGCGTTCGCGGAGGTCGAGGTCGGCGCGAACGGCCAGGCCGCCACCAAGGCATCGGGTGTGGCCGTCGGCTACGCCGTCACCGCAGCCACATCCGGCGGCGACGCCGAGATCAGCCTCTACTGAAAGCGAGGACGACATGACCTCTCCCGCACCCGTTTCCTACCCGCTCGGCGCGCCCACCGTCTCCGGGGGCAACCTCACCGTCGATACCGCGCTCAAGCAGCCGGGCCGCATCACCAAGCGGATCGCCGACCTGACCCTGCAGCAGTTCATCATTGACAAGATCTTCGCGACCTCGGGCGTGACGGTCGCGTCCGGCGCGGTGATCTACGACCAGGTCACCAAGAACGAGCTCTACACCACCCGCGACGTCGAAGAGCGTGCGGCCGGCGCCGAGTACGCGATCGTCGGCAGCGAGCGCGGCGAACCGAAGGTCGCGGCGGCCGAGGACTGGGGCGGCAAGTTCTGGATCACCGATCAGGCGAAGTCGCGCAACGACGTTGTGCACTTCAACAACCAGGTGACTCAGCTCGGCAACACCATCGTCCGCAAGGTCAACCAGCGCACGGTCGCGACCCTCGACGCTGCGATCACCGGTCTCGGCGGCGCCGGTGTCGTTCCCGGCAACAACTGGTCCGACGTCACCCTCACCGGCACCACGCCGACGCCGAACAACCAGCGCCCCTTCGCGGACTTCGCGAAGGTGCAGCTCGCCGCGGACGTCGAAGAGCTCGGCGTGGTCTACGACCTGTGGCTGCTCAACCCGCAGGAGAAGCACAACCTGCGGATCGCCTACGGTCCGGATCTCGACGAGATCCTCAAGGAGGCCGGACTCGAGATCTTCCCGTCGAACCGCGTCGCCGCCGGCACCGGCTACGCCGTCGCTCGCGGCCAGGTCGGGTTCCTCGACTACGAGCAGGGCCTGACCACCGAGACCTGGCGCGAGGAGAAGACGCGGAAGAACTGGGTCCAGTCCTACGTGCAGCCGATCTTCGGTGTCACGAACCCGTACTCCATCAAGAAGCTGACCGGGCTGGCGGGCTGACATGGCGCGCAAGAAGATCCGAGTCGCGGTCTGGGAGTACCGCAACGACGAAGGTAAGCGGCGGCTCGCCTACTTCGGCGACTCCGTCGAGCTCCCCGAGTCCGAGATCGCGCGCGGCACGGCGGCCGGAGCGTTCGACCAGCCCGAGCCGCCGGCGCCCGCGCCCGACGCCGAGCCCGACGCCGACCAGCCGCCAGCCGACGAGATCAAGGAGCCAACGGTCGACCAGCCGCGCCGGCCCCGCGCCACCGCGACCGCTGAGAAGTGGGCGGCCTACGCGAAGGCGATCGGAATCGACGCCGACCGGGTCGACACGGTGAAGTCCGATAAGGACGCGATCATCGCGCTCGTCGACGCTGCCGAAGCCGAGAACTGACGGGAGGGGGTGTCATGCCTTTCGCGACATCCGATGAGATCGAACAGAACTGGCGCCCCCTCACCACCACCGAAAAGAGTTGGGCCACCCTGCTCCTCGGCGCGGCCGAACGGTGGATCCGAGGCAAGGCTCCGGGCATCGCCGACGGCGACCCAGCGGCGAAGATCGTGTCGATCGCCGTCGTCAGGAACGCACTGCAACCCGGCGACCACGCCGGGTACAGCTCGTTTTCCAAGACGCTCGGCCCACGGTCGAAGTCCGGCACGCTCGCCAACCCGGACGCCGCGCTCACGTGGTTGCCGTGGATGAAGGAGCAGCTCGGGATCTCGGCGGCCGCGCAGCCGCGCGCCACGTTCGGGGACGGAGGTTTCCATGAGTGCTGGTGAGACCGTCACCGTCCGGCCGGGCACAACGCTCGACAGCAAGCGCGACCCAGTCCCGGCCAGTGGCACCACCTTCGACATCGAGGGCTGCGTCATCGAGCCGCTCGGCAGCGAGGAAGTCGGCGAGGTCGGCCGGCGGATCAAGGTGACACGCATCCGCATCTTCTCGCCCGGTCCAATCTCGCGGCCCATCACCGCGACGGACGTCGTCGAGGCCCGTGGCGTGCAGTGGGCAATCGACGGTCACGCCGACGACTGGGTCGACGAGGACCCCGAGCTGGCGGGTCCAGTGATCACCGCTTCGAGAGGCGAGGGGTAGTCGCATGGCACAGACCTTCCGGCTCAACCGCGCGGGCGTCAGCAAGATCCTCAAGTCGGAACCGGTCGCCCAGATGACGACCGCCGTTGCGGAGCGACTCGGCGCGGCGGTACGAACAACGGTCGGCCCCGACGTCGAGGTGCGCGTCACCCCGTACACGACCGACCGAGGCGCCGCGTCCGTCACCATCGCGCACCCGCGAGGCGCGGCGATGCAGGCCACCGACGGCGCGCTCACGCGCGCCGCGGCGGCCGTCGGCCTGACGGTGACGTCGCGGTGAAGGCGCAGCGACAGCCGGCCGAGGCCGCGGTCCCGGTCAAGGAGTTCCTCGCGGCTCGCCTGGCAGTGCCCGAACCGGACGTCACCGTCCAGCTCGTCCTGCCGCCGCAGTGGTCCCCGGAGACTCATCCGCCCGCCGTGGTCGTGTTCGACGACGGCGGCCCGATGCGGTGGCCGGTGGCCACGAAGCCGCAGATCCGCATCACGGTGTGGGCCCACGGCCGCACACGCGCACGGGATCTCGCGGGCCTGTGCCTGGGATGGCTGCTCGCGCTGCGCGTCCCCGGCGTCAAGGTCTCCCCCGGCTCGTCGATCATCGACGCCCTCGACCCCAGCAACGGCGGCGACATGGCCTCGTTCACGGTCAACACCACCATTCGCACGAAACCACTCCCACCGGTCACGCCGTGACCCGAAACCCTTTGGAAGGGGTGCTTTTCCATGACCGCTCAAGTCAATGCCGACGCCACCAGAATTTGGGACGGGGCCGAGACGTACGTCATCGCCGCGACCGACGTCCCGGGCGGTGACATCGAGGCCCTGGTGCCTGCCAACGTCGACGACCCGATCGACCCCAAGTGGCTGTTCATCGGCCTGCAGGACGCGGACGCCGGTGTGCCGATCTCGACCGAGCTCGAGATCATCCACTACGACGGATTCAATCACCCGCGGTACCGGTCCAAGGCGCGCCGCGGATCGGTCACGACCGGGTTCACCGCGTTCGAGGACAACGCCGTCACCCGGAAGTTCGTCCTTCCCGGCTCAGGGCCGAAGCGCATCGGCGCACCGAAGGGCCTGCGGTTCTACGTGCTCTACCGATTCGAGGACGAGGGCTACGTCGACATCCTCGTCACGACCCGGTCCGCGCTGCTCGAACTGTCCTCGCACAGCGGCAAGACCGAGGCCGGGCAGGAGTCGTACGAGATGACCTGCCACCACGCGAACGACTCGAACGGCGACGTGTTCATCCGCGTCGAGACCGAGGGCGAACTGGCGATCACCACGTCGACGCTGCCCGCCGGCGTCGTCGGAACCCCGTACTCGCAGACGCTGACCGCGTCCGGCGGCACCGGGGCCAAGACGTGGACCAAGACGGGCACCCTGCCCACCGGCCTGACGCTCGCGACCGACGGCGTCCTCTCCGGTACGCCGACCGCGGCCGGCACCCCGAGCATCACCTTCAAGGTGACCGACTCGGCCACGCCGGCGGTCGAGGCAACCAAGTCGATCACGGTCACGGTCACCGCCACCTGATGCCCCGGCCGCCCGCGGAGTGCAGCCCGSGGGCGGCCGGTCACCACTGCTGCACACCAGCTGCACAGGAGGCGCAATGCCCCGCGTTCCATCCGACGCCGAGATCACCTCGGTCGCTGCGCGTCTCGGCATGCCTGCGGTCACGCCGCGAGACCGGGCGAAGGTCGCGAAAGCGGCCCAACTCGCACCACAGATCGACGCCCACGAGGCCGCGGCTGCGGAGTCGGCAGCCGACTTCGCCGAGCTGATCTCTGCCACACATGCCGGCCTGCTCGCCGCAGGCATCCCCGACCACGCCGCCGACCTCGTCGTCGCGGCAATCGCGCCCGACGTCTGGCGCACGACCCAAGGAGCTGCACATGCCCTCTGACGACGACTTCGACTCGTTCGACGACGACACGACCGACGAGCCGACCGCCGAAGACATCGAGGCCGCTCGCCGACTGATCGCCCACGTCGATGCCCCCGCCGCGGTTGGCGCTGCGGTCGACCACCTTCTCACCATCGCCGACAGCTCGCACCCGAACCGGGCCGAACGACGAAAGAAGCACCGCGGCAAGGGGAAAGCCAAGGAGATCCCCGCGAACGCACCCGAGCCCCGGGACCATCCCGCGAAGCGAGATGCCCGCGTGGCCGAGGCGGCCTCGGGCGGATCGACGATCGTCCTCACCCTGTGGGGCGAGGAGATCCGGATCGAACAGTCCGACCTGTTCGACTCCTGGGACTGGCAGATCGGTGCGATCCAGAAGAGCCCCCTCATGATGGTCAAGGGACTCCTCGGCGACGCCCGGTTCGGCTGGTTCGCCGCACGAGCCCAGGCCGAGGGCAAGGCTCCGGCGCAGGCCGCGCTCGAGGTGATGAACCTCTTCACCGACGCGGTCGGGATCGGCACCCCGGGAAAATGATTGGCCTGCTCGACCTGCTGCGCACGAAGGGCGACCCGATCGAGGCGGACCTGCGCCGCTTCCATCGGGTCGACCTCCGTGATCTGTGGCGGCCGGGCGGGGGTACCGCGCAGCTGACGCTGCGCCTGCTGTACGTCCTGATCCAGTACCTGCCGGCCACGTCCGCTCTCGCGATCGCCGACAACGGCGGCACGCAGCCCTGGTCGATCACCGAACACCTGATCGCGGACCTGTGGGAGCAGAAGGCCAACGCGGGCCGCGGCCGAAAGCCACGAGTCAAGCATCCGCGACGCACGGAGATGGTCAAGCGCCAGACCGCGCGCAGCCACAAGTCGAAGCGAAGCGCGTTCGAGCGGGCCAAGGCACGACGGGCCCGGGAGCTCGACACAACCGAATAGGAGGCGGCCTGTGGAAACTATCGGCTGGGCAACACTGCAGGTCATCCCGTCGATGCGTGGTGTCGCGGGCACGATGACGAGCGAGCTCGCCGGCCCCGCCCGGCAGGCGGGGCAGGCTGCCGGGCGCGCGGCCGGCGAGGGCATGGCCTCGGGGCTCGAGGCCGCACAGGCTGCCGTCAGCAAGGCGTCCGGGAAGCTCGCCGCAGCGCGGGACAAGGAGGCCGACGCTGCCGGCAAGGTCCGGATCGCCGAGGCCAAGCTGGAGGAGCTCCGGGACAAGAGCAACATGTCGGCCTCCCAGCTCGCGGCGGCCGAGGAGCGGCTCGCGACTGCGCAGCGCAACTCGGATCGGGCCGCCGGGGCCAGAGTCCAGGCCGTCAACGACCTCACTGCGGCCCGCGCCCGTGCTGCCAACGCGGCCGACGAGGGCGAGGAGTCGACGCGTAGGTGGGGCGGCGCCCTCGACGGGCTCGGCGACAAGATCAAGGGCGGCGTTGACGACCTGGGGAAATTCGCGATCGCGGCGGCCGGGATCGGCGGTGCGATCGGCCTCGGCATGCAGGCCATGGACAACATGGACGTCGAGTCGAAGCTGGCGGCGCAGCTCGGCGCCACCGGTGACCTCGCAGCGCAGTACGGCGACATGGCCGGCAGCCTCTGGAAGCAGGGCCTGACCGGTTCGATGGACGAGGCCGCAGACGCGGTCTCGGTCGTCGCGACCTCCTTCGTCACGGCGGGGTCCGAGGGCGAGAAGTCGATCGACCAGATCTCGGCGTCGGCGCTGAGCTTCTCGAAGATCTTCGATACCGACGTCAACGAGTCCGTGCAGACCGCGTCGCAGCTCGTGACGAATGGTCTCGCGAAGGATTCGACCGAGGCGTTCGACCTGATGACAGCCTCGTTCCAGCGGGTGCCGGCGGCGATGCGTGACGAGCTGCCCGAGATTCTCAATGAGTATGGGACGAACTTCCGAGCCCTCGGGTTCGACGGGCAGGAGTCGTTCAACCTCCTTGCTTCCGCGGCCGACAAGGGCAAGTTCGCCCTCGACAAGACCGGGGATGCCCTGAAGGAGTTCACGATTCGTGGCTCCGATATGTCGAAGGCGTCGGCCGATGCGTACAAGTCGATCGGGCTGGACGCGCAGGATATGTCGAACATGGTCGCGATGGGTGGCCAGGATGCCCAGATCGCGCTGCAGGACACCGCCAAGGCGCTCCTCGAAATCGAGATGCCGGCTGATCAAGCAAACGCGGCGATCGCATTGTTCGGCACGCCGCTCGAGGACCTGTCGGTCGACCAGATCCCGCTGTTCCTTGAGAGCCTCACCGGCGCCGAGGACCGCATGGCGGGCTTCGCAGGCTCGGCGCAACAATCCGCCGATACCCTGAACTCCGGTCCCAACCACGCGATGACGGAGCTCAAGAACACCATCCAGGGCGGGCTGACCGATGCCCTCGGCTCGATCGCGCAGTGGATGGTCGACAACCAGGGCGCCACCCAGGCGATGGGTGTCGCGGTCGGTGTCCTGGCCGCTGGGTTCGTTGCGGCCAAGATCGGGATCGCGGGCTATGCCGTCGCGCAGGGTGTAGCCGCCGCGGCCACCGGCGCGGGGGCGGCGTCGCTCGCGGGTAACACCCTGGCGCTGACCGGATACGCAATCGCGCAAGGCGCGGCCCGGATCGCGACCGTGGCAGCGACCGCTGCGCAGTGGCTGCTCAACGCGGCACTGACCGCGAACCCGATCGGCCTCGTCATCGCAGCCGTCACCGCCCTCGTGGGCGGGCTCGTCTGGTTCTTCACCCAGACCGAGGTCGGGCAGAAGATCGTCACCGAAGCCTGGAATGCGATCAAGGCTGGCTGGGACTGGATGTGGGGCGCCGTCTCGACGGGCATCGACGCCTTCGGGGCCGCGCTGGGCTGGATCGGCACCAAGGCGGGCGAGGCGAAGGACTGGGTCGTCGGCAAGTTCAACGACCTCGTCGGATACGTCACCGGGCTGCCGGGCCGGATCAGCTCCGCCGCCTCGGGAATGTGGGACGGTATCACCAACGCCTTCAAGTCGGCGCTGAACTGGGTCATCCAGCGCTGGAACAACTTCCGGCTCAGCTTCGACTTCACGATCCCGGTCATCAACAAGCGCATCCAACTCTCCCTCGACACCCCGGATCTGCCGCTGCTGCGTGACGGCGGCACCATCGCCGGGCGCACCGGCGACGGTCAGCTGTGGGGTCCGGGCGATGGCCGCTCGGACAGCATCGTCGGCGTCAACGCCGCCGGCATCCCGATAGTCCGGGTGGCCGACGGCGAGGGCATCGTCCGCGAGGACGTGATGAGCAACGGCGGTGCCGCGATCGTGGCAGCACTCAACGCTGGGCAGCTCACCGGGCTGAAGGATGGCGGCGTCGTCGGCGGCCTCGCTGATCTCGCGAGCAGGACCTTCCCGGCGCTCCAGCTCACCGATGGCTTCCGCCCCGGCGCGAATGACTACCACGGCGCGGGGAAGGCCGCGGACTTCTCGAACGGTTCGGGCAACACGGACGACCAGCTCGGGTTCGCGAACTTCCTCGCCGACCACTACCAGAACCAGCTGCGGGAACTGATCTACGACGACCCTCGATTTGATCGGCAGATCAAGGATGGCCAGGTCGTGCCCGGCTCGTTCTACGCGGGCGCGGGAGATCATACCCACCACGTGCACGCGGCAATGGACGAGCCGCCGGCCGCGCCGGCGCCGCTGGCACCGGAGGTTGTCCGGATGGACTCGGCGCCGACCGGGCCCGTACCGGACTGGGGGCCGTCCGGTCCCGACAGCACCGGACCGACCACAACCACGACGTCGACCACGACGCCGACCAGCGAGCTCGAGCAGACGTTCTCGGCGCGTGATCGCTGGAAGTCGATGTTCACCGACGTGGCCGGTGTGTGGGCAGATTCGTCGCTGGAGATCTTCGGGCTCGGCGAATATCTCGACCTGGCCGACCGCTACACGATCAAGGCGGACACGAAGACGAGCACCAGCACGGTGACCACGCCGGGATCCGGCGCGCCGTCGATGGCCCCGCCGTCGACGCCGGGCGCTGACCTCCCGGCGTCAGTGGCCGAGTCGGCGATCGACCCGAGCACCGTGCAGGATCGCGGCCCGGGCGACCGTGCCGGAGCCGACCTGTACGCCTACGAGATCGCCCGTGCGGCGAACGAGAAGGGCCTCGGCGAGGCGGCCGCAGTGATCGGCGAGGCGACCGCACTCGTCGAGGCGGGCGACCCGCTGAAGATGTGGGCGAACAACTCTGTGCCCGAGTCGCTGAACTTCCCGCACGATGCGGTCGGTTCGGACTACGACTCGGTCGGGTTGTTCCAGCAGCGAAACAACGGTGCGTGGGGCACGGTCGCTCAGCGGATGACTCCGTTCGAGTCGGCGCTGATGTTCTTCGAGCAGTTCCCGTCCGGCTGGGAGTCGATGGACCCCGGCGCCGTCGCCCAGTCCGTGCAGCGGTCCGCGTTCCCAGATCGCTACGCGCAGCAGATGAGTCGCGGCCAGGCCCTCGTCGACAGCACGGGACTGTTCGACACCGGCGGCGTCTGGGAGCCGGGCACCTTCGGGTTCAACGGCCTGACCGAACCCGAGTACGTCCTCAAGGACGCGCACTGGAAGGTCGCCGAGGCGAATGTCGACAAGGTCGACGAGCTCGTCGGAGCGGGCGTCGGCGGCGGCGGGCCGCGGGTGGTGGTGAACAACTACAACAGCCAGACGATCGCGGATCAGGCGTCGTGGCAACGAGATCAGGCGGAGCGGGACAGCATCGCCATTCTGCGATACGGAGGTTGAGGCGTGGTTGACATTGCGCTCCTCGGAGCCAACGGCAAGAGGCTCGACCTCGCAGGACGTAACGCCGGCCGTCAGGGTGTCATCCTGGCGGCCGGCCAGGTCAAGGGGATCTACGGTGCGCCGATCCTGGGTGACTGGCGGCGCGCCGCTCGGCAGCGCGGCGGCAGCTTCAAGGGCCGCAACTTCGCGTGGCGCGACCTCGCGCTGGGGATGCACCTGTTCGGCGACGACACCCCGTACGGGATCGAGTGGCTCGACAGCCTGCTCGACCAGATGATCACCGACACCCCGGATGAGTGGGACCCGAACGAGCAGCTCGCGCGGCTGGTCGTCAGCTCGAAGCGGGACATCCGCCGGCTGTTCATCCAGCGGTACGACGACACGGATTTCGACCCCGAGTTCGACCCGACGATGGATGACGAGCAGTACGAGAACCCGATCTACAAGGTCCGGGCCGGGATGCCGTTCTGGGAGGGCCGCGAGAAGATCACATTCTTCGAGGGCAAAACCACGTCGGCGTCTGGACACATCCAGGTGTCGAACCCGTCGCCGCTGACGATGCTCCAGTGCTGGACGCTGACGCGGGCCCAGTGGAACATCCCCGATCCGTCGTGGATCGGGCCGAAGGGCAAGCGGGTGCCGGGCGGCGAGTTCGGCAACCGGGTCATCCCGCTGCTACCGATCAGCTCCGTGCACGCAGGGGCTCGGGTCAACTACGACCCGATGCGGCTGATGCTCGAATCCTGGTCGGGCGTGAACCTTCTCGGCGAGAACGGCGGCCGGAACTTCTTCATGCACAAGATCCCGCCGTACACGCCGAAGACGTTGCTGCCGATCTCCTACACCGGAGCGCCGTCTGGTGGCGCCCGGGCCGAACTCCATCAGCCGCGGCTGTGGCCGAAACCGTGGGGAGGTGAGCTGATTTGACCGCCGCCGTCGACTTCAACCTGAGCCTCGCCGAGCAGTGCGCGGCGATCATGGAGGCCACCGAGCGCGCGCACCAGGACCTCGAGCGGCTGCGCCGCGTCCCGCCGCTGGTCCGTCTGTGGACGGGCGGCAACGCCGATCTCGTGCACATCGTCGAGTGCGAGAACCGGGCGCGGTGGGAGGACCCGGACAACGACACCGGGACCGCCACGCTGAAGATGGACTTCTCGCTGCCGCAGGCGCAGTGGCTCAACGACATGTACGGCCGCATCAAGCGCGGCGAGAAGCGCAACGTCCTCGTCTCGATGGACTACATGGGCAACCGGTGGTCCGGCCTCATGGAAGAGGTGTCGGTCGACACCGACGAGCTCGGCTACTCGGAGCTGACCGCGACGTTCCTGTCGGATTTCCAGCAGCTCAAGACGAAGCTGCTGTGGGCCACGCCGGTGATGCCGGCCGGGTTCCAGCCGATCAAGGTGTTCGGACTCGCGGGCCCGGCGCCGTGGGTGTGCCTCACCGCGCTGCACATCAACCTCGTCCGCGAGAACTCCTCACTGCTCACGTTCCCCGACGACCCGCTGAATCCCTCGGCGTGGTGGTCGGGCAACAACATGGCCAACTGGACCGTCGTCGTGAAGCCGACCAGCTTCATGGAGTGGATGGCCAAGGGCGTGCCGTGGGCGATCCTCACGTCACGGTTCAAGTACTGGCACGAGGCCGCGCAGTCGATCCTCGAGGACGCCGAACTGTCGCTGCGGTGGCGGCGCTGGTTCACCGGCGACCCGCCGCCGTGGCCCGGGGCGAAGGTCCGGCACGGCGCGCTCGTCGTGTGGATCGAGGACAAGTCCGGCGTCGAGGCCGGAACCTCGAACGGCGGCACGCTCTTCGACGGCCTGATCCGCACCGTGCGGCAGTACACCGAGGACTTCGTCGAGAACCTCGAGGAGCAGATCACCGACATGCCGGTGGTCGCCGACTACCGGGTGCCGGGCAAGCGCCTGACCGACGCGCGGGTGCCGTACGTCTACTACCCGCCCGACAGTCCGGGCGTGCGGCGCTCGAGCTTCAAGCAGCGGCCGGCCACCGCGGTGCAGCTCGTCACCGGTGGTCACTCGATGCCGGGGGTCAATGAGACCCAGTCGGCCCTGGTGCAAGGCATCTTCGACATCGTCGGCAACGCGCTGCAGGTCGGCTCGGTCGGCGGCTCGATCGACGCCCTGCTCAAGCCGTTCTACGAAGACACCATCCTCGCCTGGATCGCGGTGAAGCTGTTCCAGCGCGCACAGGTCTCCGGCGACTTCCGGTACTTCGAGTACTTCATCGCCAGCGCCGGGAAGGCGTACACGCTCGACTCGCTGATGGTGCTGCGCGCCGGCGCGTACGAGACGCGGACGATCTTCTCCGGCGCGATGGAGATCACCAACGCCGCGCCGTACGTCGTCGGCGCACCCGGCGTCGGGCACTTCGACAAGGGTGACCGGGTCGTGACCCGGATCCCCGGCGACCTGACCCGGCGAGTCCACGTCGAGCGGGTGTCGAAGACCGTCCTCGAGTGGGACCCCGACAAGTTCCCCGAGTACGAGATCGTGCTCGGCGGCGAACGGCTGCAACAGGATCCGCTCGTCCGGCTCATGCGCCACATCGACAAAACCAAGTCCGACCTCAAGGAAGCGGGGGTGTTCTGATGGAACCCGACGACATTCCGCAGCGCGAGAACTGCGACCTCGACGACCCGGAGCAGATGTTCTGGTGGATGTGCGTCAGCTGGCCCGAACTCAAGGGGGCGCTGGCGATGCTGCCGTTCGCGTACTACCGCCTCGTCTCGAAGCGTCTGCACGACCTCGGGGCCCGACTGAAGTGCGACAACTGCGGGCACATGGCCGAGCCGACTCTGAAACTGCGGCTGCCGCAGACCGAGGCGCACTGGATGACCGGCAACGCCAAGTGGGTACCGATCGACGAGCCGGACCCGCCGCGCATCGAAGCCGTCGACCTCGTCCGGAAGATGCCGCAGGAACTGCGATCCCAACTCGACCAGGCGCTCGACACGATCCGCGCCGAGGAATCCATGCAGAGCGGAGGAGACGCCCAGTGACGCAGAAGCGACTGCCCTACGACCGCACAATCGTCGGCCAGGAGACGAGCTACTGGTGCGGGCCCGCGTCGGCGCAGGTGGTGCTGAACTCGCGCGGCATCCATGTCGACGAGGCGCAGCTCGCCCGCGAGATCGGCACCACTTGGAACGGCACCGACTTCGTCGGGCTGATCGAGCGGGTCCTCGACGCCCGCGTGCCCGATGCCCGGTACACGTCGGTGGCGATGCCGAACGACCCGCCGACCGGTGAGCAGTGCGAGCGGCTGTGGCGCGACCTCGTCCGGTCGATCGATGCCGGGTGGGGCGTCATCGCGAACGTTGTTGCACCGCCGTCGAACTATCCGCGCGCGGTGGCGCCGTCGACGATCTCGCCCGCGTACGGTGGCGGCGACGTCTACCACTACTTCACGGTGATGGGCTACGACGATGCGGGCCCGGTCGGGCGCGCGGTGTGGATCGCCGACTCCGGGTTCCCGCCGTTCGGGTACTGGATGAGCTTCGACCAGCTGTGCACGCTGATCCCGCCGAAGGGGTACGCGTACGCCGACGTAGACCCGGCGCCCGCGCCGCCGCCTCCCCCGCCGCCGCGCGGCATGGATGCCCGAGCCCTGGCGCAGGCGATGGGGGGTGGCGTCTCACTCGAGCGGTACGCCGCGCTGCTGCCCGGGTTCACCGCGGCGATGCGCGAGGCCGGGTGCACCACGGTGGAACGCGCGGCGATGTGGTGTGCGCAGCTCGGCCACGAGTCGGCCGGCCTCCGGTACATGGAGGAGATCGCCGACGGCTCTGGGTACGAGGGCCGCGCCGATCTCGGCAACGTCCAGCCGGGCGACGGTCGGCGGTTCAAGGGCCGCGGTCCGATCCAGGTGACCGGCCGCCACAACTACACCGAGTGCTCACGATGGGCGCACGGCCGCGGACTCGTGCCGACGCCGACGTTCTTCGTCGATCGGCCCGACGAGCTCGCATCCGACCGGTACGGATTCCTCGGGCCGGTCTGGTACTGGACCGTCGCCCGGCCGCAACTCAATGCGCTCTCCGATGCCCGCAACCTCGACGGCGCAACGCGCGCGATCAACGGTGGCACGAACGGCATCGCAGACCGCAGTACCCGCTACCAGCGGTGCCTCGACATGGGTGCCGCGCTACTCCCCGAGGAGGGGTTCCTGATGGCACTGACCGAAGATCAGCAGCGCGAGCTGTACGACGCGATCTGTGGCCGCCGGCCGTCGCTCGTCGAGGACGAGTTCCTCGGCGGCCAGCCGCGCGGCGAGTTCGACTCGCCGACCTACGCGCGGACCGCGGACTACCACGCCTTCCACGCGCACCGGATCGCCGCGGAGAACGAGCAGCGGATCGCCGAACTGGAGAACAAGATCGGAGGCGCGAAGTGATCACGTCCCCGACTGCCCGCAAGTGGATCTACGTCGTCAACCCGGTCGTCGGGGCGGTGCTGCTGGTGCTCGTCACGGCTGGGGTGATCGACCCCGGCACGAGTGCCAACATCGCGACCGCGGTGGCGAGTCTCCTCGCCGTCGCGACCGGCGGACTCGCCGCCTCGAACATCTCGCCGCGGCCGGCGCAAATCTCGCGTGACGGCGTGCAGGTGATCACGGATGCGCTCGACGCCTACGCCGCCCGGGGGCACACGCTGCCGCCGGTCGGTCAGGTGATCAACGCCGGGGCCGCCGCCTTCGATCAGGCCGTCCTGGCTGGCGGCGCGGCCGTCGACCGGGCTCGTGCCGGGCTCGAACAGCGGCTGGGGCGGTAGGCGCATGGCGGACGACGCAGAGATCGGCATCCCGTCGGAGTCGCTGCACCACCCCGTCGTGATCGCCGTCGGCGTCCTGGTCGCAGTCCTGCTCCTCGCGCGGTTCGCGATTCCGTCCGCCCGGGCAACGGTCGTCCCCGCGTGGCGGTGGGCAACCGGTCGCGACACCCGCGCGTACGGACAGTTGCTCGGCGAGGTGGAGCTGCTGCGCACCCAGCTCGAGGAGTCGCGCGAGGAGCGACAGAAGGCCGATGATCGGCACTCGCAGGAGATCGCCGCGATGCGCACCCAGCACGAGGAAGACATGACATTCATTCGGGCTGAGCTGCTGGAAACGCGCCGTCAGCTTCTCGCAGCGACGGTGGGCAAGGAGGTGTGATCGCCGATGGCTTCCTCTCTCCCAGAACGCACCCCGGATGGCACTCTCAACGGTCTCGGCGGTATCGCGGCGTGGTCCAACAAGCAGCAGTCGGAGTACGAGGCCGAGCAGCGCGGACGCATCCAGGTGAAGGTCAACCCGATCGCCGCGTTCGTCGGAAGCATCACCAACGCGCTGCTCGGCATCTTCAACCCCAACGGCCACTTCGCCGGAATCGGACAGTGGGCGCAGGCGAAGCAGGAAGACATCTCGACCCTGCAGAGCAAGACGCAGAAGCTCGAAGGCGTCATCGGCTACGGCCACTCGTACTCGGACGGCGGCCAGTCGCCCGCGATCGCCGGCGACATCCGCATCCCGGTCGATCGCCAGATCGGCGCGCTCGTCGGGGCCACGATCGTGAACGGCTCGATCTACCTGGCCAGCAGAGGGCTCTGGATTGCCGACGGGCAGTTGTCGTTTGAGGGGTACACCACCCTCGGCTCGACGTACTTCAACGTGCAGATCAGGGTCTACGCACCGAACGGGACCCTGCATTTCCAGCGGATCGCGGAAGCGGTCACCGGAGAGCGGGAGACCCTGACGGTCCATGTGCCGTTCACCGTCCCCGACCCGGGGTACTACGTCGAGCTGTGGGCAAATGCCGCGTTCGGTCGAGGTATCCGCGGCGGCAGCGTGTGGAACGGCATGTCGGTCGACAAACGAAGCACGGAGAAATCATGATCCTCGACCCATTTTCGATGACCTTCGACGCCTCAGAAATGGCTGACGCCGAGATCGAGGAGCTTGCCGTCGCGCTCATTGCCGTGTCGGGCGACCCCGACGCCGACCCGGCGCCGCTGATCGCCGCGCTACGCAATGCTGCGGCTCGCGAGCGCGCGCTCGAGGACCCGTACTGGCGAGATCTCGTGAACAAGGAAGCCGCCGAGGATCGCGGCGAAACCTGGGAGGTTCAATGACCATCATCACCGAGAACTTCGCCACGCTCGGGCTCACACCCGACAGCGATGTCACCGTCTCTTTCTGTGGTGTGCCGATCCGGGAGAACTCGGTGGGCGACGGCGTGATCACCCCGACGCCGATCGTGGTGCGGGCGGTCGCCGGCGTCGTGACGTCGCCGGAGCTCGACCCGGGCCCGGCGCGCGTCGAGGTCGCGGCCGAGGGCTGGTTCGGCATCTACGACGTGATGATTCCCGCCGCCGGAACACACCGACTGTTCGATCTCGAGGAGATCGTCATCTCCGAGCACAAGGTCATCGTCAAGGGCGACCGCGGTGACGTCGGTGCAGGTGTGAATCTCGCTGGGACGGTGGCGAACTACGCCGAGCTCGCTGCGATCACCCTCGGCCCGGCGGACGCGGGCAAGGCGTACGTCAACAACGGCGACGGCCTGCTCTACGTCTGGTCCGGCAATGGGTGGCCGGCCGAGGGTGACGGCGCCGCGTTCCGTGGGCTGCAGGGGCTCTCGCTCGCCACCATCGCGGTGCAGGGCAACAAGCTGCTGTTCGGCCTGTCCGACTCCACGGCACTGCCTCCCGTCACGGTTCCGGCGCTGACCCAGGCGTCGCAGGACGCGGCCGCAGCGCACACGGACCGGCTCGCCGCCGAGACAGCCCAGTCTGCTGCCGCCGCGGCGCGGGCCGGCGCCGAGGCCGCGCAGGATCTCGCCGAGACCGCGCGCACGGACGCCTACACGGCGCGCGATGCGGCCGCCGGCCACCGC